>NZ_DAMCAM010000009.1:0-62610 GCF_032059615.1 Melaminivora sp.
CGCGCGCGGCCTGGCGCCTGGCGGCGGCGCTGTGGCTGCTGGCCTGCGCCGCCGCGGCCGCGGGCCTGCTGGTGCAGCACCTGAACCTGCGCGGCCTGCAACCGCAGCCCGCGCCGCTGGCGGCCCAGGTGCTGGGCAGCCGCGCCGTCACGCCCAGCCTGCGCAGCACGGGCGGCACGCTGGTCGTGCTGCAGCCCGAGGGCGAGCCGCCCCGCCAGGTTCTGATCGGCGATGCGGCCGCCGCCGGCTGGACGGCCGGGCAGACGCTGCGGCTGTCCTGGGCGCGTGGGCGTTTTCACGGGCGCTACGTGACCGGCTGGACGGGCCAGGAATGAGCGATGCCGACTTTCCCCGGGCGCGTGCAGGCCTGCGGGCCGGGCGTGAATAATCTGCAGGCATGAAACTCGCCATCCTCGACCGCGACGGCACGCTCAACGCCTGGGCGGGCGACCCCGTCACCACGCCCGCGCAGTGGCAGGCCCTGCCGGGCGCACTGGAGGCCCTGGCGCGGCTGCACCAGGCGGGCTGGCACGTGGTCCTGGCCACCAACCAGCCGGGGCTGGGCACGGGGCGGCTCGACACTGCCACCATGGTCGCCATCCACGCCCGCATGCACCGCGAGCTGGCGGCGCTGGGCGGGCGCATCGACGCGGTGTTCTACTGCCCCCACGCCCCGGACGAGCCGTGCACCTGCCGCAAGCCCGGCTCCGGTCTGCTGCAGCAGATCCGCGACCGCTACGCCCTGGAGGGGCGCGACCTGGCCGTCATCGGCAGCTGCCTCGACCACCTGCAGGCCGGCGCCCCGCTGGGCGCGCAGCTGCACCTGGTCTGCACGGGCGCCGCGGCGGTGCTGGACCCGGCCGCGCCCCTGACGCCGGCCTGGCCTGCCGGCACCCGGGCGCACGCCAGCCTGGCGGCGGCGGTCGATGCGCTGCTGGGCTGAGGCTGGTGCGTTCTATGAAATGCATAGCTGAAAGTCGTTGACAGACAAGGGCTGAGGCCTGTTTTCTTTAACCATTCATTGATATTTCATGGCCCTGATCCGCTCCGTTCTGCATCTGCTGGTGATGGTCATTACCGTCATTCCCTACACCCTGGGTGTGCTGCTGGCGCGCTGGATCACCGGCAGCAGCAGCGCGGCCTACCGCGTGGCGCGCGCCTGGCTCAAGCTGAGCGTGGATTCCGCGCGCTGGCTGCTGGGCATCCGCACGCAGGTGCAGGGCATGGAGCGCCTGCCGCTGCAGGGCGCGGGCGGCGCGGTGCTGCTGGTAAAGCACCAGTCGGCCTACGAGACCTTCCTGATGCCCGCGCTGCTGCCGCGTCCCTTGGCCTACGTGTTCAAAAAAGAGCTGCTCAAGGTGCCGTTCTTCGGCTGGTCCATCGGCAGCCTGGACATGATCCACATCGACCGCGACAAGCCCACGCGCGCCTTTGCCCGCGTGCTGCAGCAGGGGCGCAAGCTCCTGGGGCAGGGCCACTGGGTCATCATGTTCCCCGAGGGCACGCGCATCCCGCGTGGGCAAAAAGGCGACTACAAGAGCAGCGGCGCGCGCCTGGCGATCGACGCGGGCGTGCCCGTCATCCCCGTGGCTGTCACCTCCGCGCGCGTCTGGCCGCCCAAGGCCTTCGTCAAGCGGCCGGGTGTGGTGCAGGTGAGCTTTGGCGCGCCCATCGCCAGCACCGGGCGCCGCCACGACGAGCTGATAGCCGAGGTCGAGGCCTGGATCGAGGGCGAGATGCGCCGCCTCGACCCCGAGGCCTATCCCGGCCTGCAGGCATCCGCCCCGCAGGCCGGCGGCTGAGGCCGCCCGCGCGCCATGACGCTGCGCCACCCCGAGGCCAACCGCGCCATCGCCCTTGAGGGGCGCGAGGTGGCCTATCTGCTGCAGCGCGCGCGCCGGAGCAGCATCGGGTTTCGGGTCGATGGCGCGGGCCTGTCGGTGCGGGCGCCGCAGGCGGCCAGCCTCCCGGCCATCGAAGCGGCGCTGCAGGCCAAGGCCGGCTGGATCGTGCGCAAGCTGGCCGAGCAGGGCGCATACCAGCAGCGCCTGGAAAGCAGCCGCATCGCCTGGGCCGCGGGCGCCGTGCTGCCCTGCCTGGGCCGGCCGCTGACCATCGTGCTCGCTGCGGGGCCGGCCACCCGCCTGGCGGACGGCGCCACCGACCGCCTCGTGCTGGCCCTGCCCCCCGACGCGGCGCCGGCCCAGATCAGGAGCGCCGCCCACGTCTGGCTGCTGCGCCAGGCGCGCGAGCACTTCACGGCCCGGCTGGACCATTTCGCGCCGCTCCTGGGCGTGCAGTGGACGCGGCTGACCCTGTCCAGCGCGCGCTCGCGCTGGGGCAGCGCCCGCATCGACGGCTCCATCCGGCTGAACTGGCGCCTGATGCACTACGCGCCCGAGATCATCGACTACGTCGTGGCGCACGAGCTGGCGCACCTGCGGTACATGGACCACAGCCCGCGCTTCTGGAGCACCGTGGCCAGCGTGGTGCCCGACCACGCGGCGCTGCGCCGCGCCCTGCGCGAGCAGCCGGCGTCGCTGTGGGAGTGACGCGCGGCGCCTGCCACAATGCCCGGCCATGAACGCGCCCGCATCCACCCCCGACCCGCTGCCCGACCACCCCCTGCCCGCCGAAGGCTACGCCGGCGACGTCGCCCCGCACCTGGCCTGGCGCTGGGTGCAGGCGGGCGAGGCCGTGCTGGTGGACGTGCGCACCGACGCCGAGCGCGAGTGGGTAGGCCAGGTGCCCGGCGCCGTGGCCATCGCCTGGAAGCAGTGGCCCGGCATGGCCGTGAACCCGGACTTCGGCGCCGCCCTGCGCAGCAGCGTGCCCCCGGGCGGCAAGGCCGTGCTGCTGTGCAGGAGCGGCGTGCGCTCGGTGGCTGCCGCGCGCTGCGCGGCCGGGCTGGGCATCGAGGCCTACAACATCCTGGAAGGCTTCGAAGGCGCGCTGGACGCGCAGGGCCGGCGCGGCCGCGTGGGCGGCTGGCGCCTGCGCGGCCTGCCCTGGCGTCAGGGCTGAGCGGGCGCGGCCCGGCTCACTTGCCGCCCAGCGGCGGAATGCGCAGCTTCTGCCCGGGGTAGATCTTGTCCGGGTCGCTCAGCATGGGCTTGTTGGCCTCGAAGATCACCGGGTACTTGCTGGCGTCGCCATAGAACTTCTTGGCGATCGCGCTCAGCGTGTCGCCGCGCGCCACGTCGTGGTACTGGGCCTCGGGCTCGGGGTTGGACACCGTCATCTGGTTGTCCACGCTGGTCACGTGAGCGACGTTGCCGCAGCACAGGGTCACCTTCTCCTTGGCCGCCTGCGTGGGCGCGGTGCCGGTCACGGTCACCTTGCCCTCGGGGCCCTCGAACTTCACCTTCACATCGCTCACGCCCAGGTTCTGCGAGGCCACGTAGGCCTCGATGGCCTTGCCGGCGCGGGCATTGAGTTCGTCCTGTGCCGGGGCGGCGGCCTGCGGGGCCGGGGCACCTGCCGCGGGGGCGGGTGCCGGGGCTGCGCTGGTGCTGGCCGGGGCCGCCGGGGTGGCGGCGTGCGCGTCCTTGCCGCCGAACAGCTTCTCTCCGGCCTCCCTGACGAAATTGAACAGTCCCATCGTTGACTCCTTGTGGTTGCATTTGACGCGTATGGATACGCCGGGCCACTGTAGTGAGGGGCGTGGGGGTGCGCCTGTCGGATAAACCCCCGCCGCCCCATCGGCGGCCATGCCAGCGGCGCCCGATGGACGGCCCATGGGCGCCCGGCAAAACTCACGATAATCCGCGCCATGACTTTTCTGGCCATCGACGTGGGCAACACCCGGCTGAAGTGGGCGTTGTTCGACACGCCACAGCCGGGCGCCGTGCCGCGCGCGCACGGCGTCGAATTCCTCGAGCACATCGAACGCCTGGCCGAGGGGCCCTGGGCGCAGCTGCCCACGCCCACCCGCATGCTGGGCTGCGTGGTCGCGGGCGACGCCGTCAAGCGCCGCGTGGCCGAGCAGATGGAGCTGTGGGACGTGACCGCCAGCTGGGTCGTGCCGCAGCCCGAGGAGGCGGGCGTGGTCAACGGCTACGACCACCCCATGCGCCTGGGGGCCGACCGCTGGGTGGCCATGATCGGCGCACGCCACCGCCTGCTGGCGCGCGGCCCGGCGCGCCCCCTGGTGGTGGTCATGGTCGGCACGGCGGTGACGGTGGAGGCGCTGGACGCCTCGGGCCGCTTCCTGGGCGGGCTGATCCTGCCGGGCCACGGCATCATGCTGCGCGCGCTCGAGTCGGGCACCGCCGGCCTGCACGTGCCCACGGGCGAGGTGCGCCCGTTTCCCACCAACACCAGCGACGCGCTGACCAGCGGCGGCACCTACGCCATCGCCGGGGCGGTGGAATGCATGGTGCAGCACCTGCGGCACCACTGCGGCGAGGAGCCGGCCTGCATGATGACCGGCGGCGCCGGCTGGAAGATGGCGCCCAGCATGACGCGGCCGTTCGAGCTGGTGGAGAACCTGATCTTCGACGGCCTGCTGGAGATCGCCGCGCGGCGCTTCGCGTGAGGGCGAGGCAAGCCCGGCGCCTCAGGCGGTTGCGGCCTTGCCCCGCAGGAAATCGATGCAGGTGCGCACCGCGCGCGTCTGGTGGCGGTGCGGCAGGTACAGCAGCCACAGCTGCGTGCCGAAGATGCTCAGCCGGTACCCGTCCAGCGCGGCCAGCACCTCGCCGCTGGCCAATTCCTGCTGCACCACGTAGTCGGGCACCAGGCCCACGCCCAGGCCGGCCAGGATGGCCTGTCTCAGGAACGGAAAGTGCTCGGACACCAGCGTGGGTTCGAGCAGCACCTCCTGACGCTCCTCGCCCCGGTAGGCCGACAGGCGCAGCGGCCGGCCGACCACCCCGGCGGTGATGAGGGGCGCCGCGGCCAGCGCCTCGGGCATGGCCGGCAGGCCGTGCTGCTGCGCCCAGGCGCGGCTGGCGCAGGCGACGTAGCGCACCGTGCCCAGGCGGTGCGCCACGGTGGAGGGCGGCGGCTCCTCGACCACGCGCACGGCGATGTCCACCTCGTCGCGCAGGTGGTCGGCGCGGTTCTCGAACAGCACGTCCAGCACGATGCCTGGGTAGAGCCGCTTGAACTCGATCAGCCAGTCGCTCATCACGATCTGCCCGTAGCCGCTGGGCACGCTCAGGCCCACGCGGCCCTGCAGGCCCTGGCCGAGGCTGGCGATGGTCTCGCGCGCGGCCAGCATCTCGCCCTGGATGGCGCGCCCGTGCGCGTACAGGCGCAGGCCCAGCTCGGTGGGTTCGGCGCGGCGCGTGGTGCGGCGGATCAGCTGCGCGCCCACCGATTTTTCCAGCTGCATCAGGTGGTAGCTGACGTTGGCCCGGCTCATCTTGAGCTTGCGCGCGGCCTGGCTCAGGTTGCCGCTGTCGATGATCTCCACCAGCAGGGCCAGGGATTGCAGGTCCATATGTCAAATGGTGCTTGACGGATTGTCAATGGTTCATGTGATTGTAAAGAGCGGTTGACCTATGCAGAATGCCCGGGCTGCGGCCCGGCCGCACTGCTCCAGGAGACCCAGACATGTCGCAAGCCGCCGCGCCCGGCGCCCCAACCCCCCCGGTCGTCACCACCGAAACGCACGGCCCCGTGCTGCTGGCGCGCATCGACCACCCGCCCGTCAACGCCCTGGGCCAGGCCGTGCGCGCCGGCCTGCTGGCGGCCATCGAACAGGCCGAGGCCGACGCGGCCATCCATGCCTTGCTGCTGGTGGGTGCGGGCCGCGCCTTCATCGCCGGCGCCGATATCCGCGAGTTCGGCAAGCCCCCGCAGCCGCCCAGCCTGCCCGAGGTCTGCCAGCGCATCGAGGCTTCGTCCAAGCCCGTCATCGCCGCGATTCACGGCGCGGCGCTGGGCGGCGGGCTGGAGGTGGCCATGGCTGCCCACTACCGCCTGGCCCTGCCGGGCGCGCAGCTGGGCCTGCCCGAGGTCAACCTGGGCCTGCTGCCGGGCGCCGGCGGCACGCAGCGCGCGCCACGCCTGATGGGGGCGCTGCCGGCCGCCGAGCTGATGCTCTCGGGCAAGCCCCTGGCCGCGCGTGCCGCCCTGGCCGCCGGGCTGGTGGACCGCCTGGTCGAGGGCGACGACCCGGCCGCCGCCGGCCTGGCCTGGGCCCGGGAGCTGCTGGCCCAGGGCGCCGGCCCGCGCCGCACCGGCGCGCTGCCCGTGCCCGACGCCGATGGCGCCCTGGCCGGCCTGGAGGCCCTGGCCACCGAGACGGCGAAGAAGTCGCGCGGCCTGTTCTCGCCGCAGCGCATCATTGAATGCGTGCGCGCCGCGCTCACCCTGCCGTTCGAGGAGGGCCTGGCGCGCGAGCGGGCGCTGTTCCTGCAGTGCCTGGACAGCCCGCAGCGCGCCGGCCTGGTGCATGCCTTCTTTGCCGAGCGCGAGGTGGCCAAGGTGCCCGAGGCGCAGGCCGCCCCGGCGCGCCCGGTCGAGCGCGTGGCCGTCATCGGCGGGGGCACCATGGGCGCCGGCATCGCCGTGGCGGCGCTGGATGCGGGCCTGTCGGTCACGTTGCTCGAGCGCGACGAGCCTGCCCTGGAGCGCGGCCGCGCCAACGTGCGCAAGGTCTATGACGCCCTGGTGGCGCGCGGGCGCCTGGCGCCCGAGGCGCGCGAGGCCAGGCTTGCGCGCTGGCGCACCAGCACGCGCTATGAGGACATCGCCGACGCCGACCTGGTCATCGAGGCCGTGTTCGAGGACCTGCAGGTCAAGCGCGCCGTCTTCGCCGAGCTCGACCGCGTCTGCCGGCCCGGCGCGGTGCTGGCGACCAACACCTCCTACCTGGACATCGAGGCCATCGCCGACGCCACCGGCCGGCCGCAGGACGTGATCGGCCTGCACTTCTTCAGCCCGGCCCACATCATGCGGCTGCTGGAGATCGTCGTGCCCGCGCGCGTGGCGCCCGATGTGGTGGCCACCGCCTTTGCCCTGGCGCGGCGCATGAAGAAGGTGCCCGTACGCGCAGGCGTGTGCGACGGCTTCATCGGCAACCGCATCCTGGCCGTGGTCCGCGAGGCGGCCGACCACATGGTCGAGGACGGCGCCAGCCCCTACCAGGTGGACCAGGCGCTGCGCGACTTCGGCTTTGCCATGGGGCCCTTCCAGGTCGTGGACCTGGCCGGTGGCGACATCGGCTGGGCGACGCGCAAGCGCCGTGCGCCGCAGCGTGACCCGCGCGCGCGCTACGTGGAGGTGGGCGACCGGCTGTGCGAGCGCGGCTGGTTCGGCCAGAAGACCGGGCGCGGCTGGTACCTCTACCCCGAGGGCGCGCGCACCGGCCAGCCCGACCCCGAGGTGCTGGCCATCGCCGACGCCGAGCGCACCCGCAAGGGCGTTGTGCCGCGCAGTTTTACGCCCGAGGACATCGTGCGCCGCTACATGGCGGCCATGGTCAACGAGGGGGCCAAGGTGCTGCAGGAGGGCATCGCCCTGCGGCCGCTGGACATTGACGCCACTTTCCTGTTCGGCTACGGCTTTCCACGCTGGCGCGGCGGGCCCATGAAGTGGGCTGACATGCAGGGCCTGCCCAGGGTGCTGGCCGACATCCGCGAGTTCGCCCGGCAAGACCCGCTGTTCTGGACACCCACGCCGCTGTTGGAAAAGCTGGTGGCCGAAGGCCGCGATTTCGACAGCCTGAACCGCGCCGCCTGATTGATCCCACTCCCTCCCCCTGTGGGGGAGGGCAGGGGTGGGGGCAGCGACGATGGGCTCGCGACACGGCGTGCCAGCACCCACCGGCCCCCATCCCCACCTTCCCCGAGAGGGGGAAGGAGCAAGGCAAAAAACGCCTTCAGCCAGCGTCAATAAAGCGCCAACAGCTATCAATTTTTTATCAATCAACCACCACCAGGGTCCCCCCATGCGCGAAGCCGTCATCGTCTCCACCGCCCGCACGCCGCTGACCAAGGCGCACCGCGGCGAATTCAACGCCACGCCCGGCCCCGCGCTGGGGGCCTTTGCCGTGCGCGCCGCCGTCGAGCGTTCGGGCATCGATCCCGCTCTGATCGAAGACCTGATCTGGGGCTGCGGCTATCCCGAAAACTCCATGGGCCGCAACATCGGCCGCCAGACCGCCCTGCGCGCCGGCCTGCCGGTGTCGGTGGGCGGCACGGTCATCAACCGCTTCTGCGCCTCGGGCCTGCAGGCCATTGCCGTGGCCGCCGGCCGGGTGATGCTCGAAGGCGTGCCGGCCATCGTCGCCGGAGGGGCCGAGAGCATCTCGCTGCTGAACCCCGCCGGGCGCAGCGGCACCGCGCACCTCGACCCCTGGCTGGTCGAGCACCAGCCCGAGCTGTTCATGGAAATGATCGACACCGCCGACGTGGTGGCCCAGCGCTACGGTATCTCGCGCGAGGACCAGGACGCCTTTGCCCTGCAGAGCCAGCAGCGCACGGCGGCGGCGCAGCAGTCGGGCGTGTTCGACAACGAGATCGTCCACTGCGCCACCCGCATGACGGAAAAGAACAAAGAAACCGGCGAGGTCACCTGGCGTGAGGCCGTGGCCACCATGGACAACTGCAACCGGCCGTCCACCACCCTGGAAGGCTTGGCCAAGCTGGAGCCCGTCAAGGGCGCGGGCAAGTCCGTCACCGCCGGCAACGCCTCGCAGCTGTCCGACGGCGCGGCGGCCTGCGTGATCATGGAGGGCAAGGAGGCCGAGCGCCTGGGCCTGTCGCCCCTGGGGGCCTTCCGCGGCCTGGCGATTGCCGGCTGCGAGCCCGACGAGATGGGCATCGGCCCGGTCTTTGCCGTGCCGCGCCTTTTGGAGCGCGCCGGCCTCAAGGTGCAGGACATCGACCTGTGGGAGCTGAACGAAGCGTTTGCCTCGCAGGCCCTGTACTGCCAGCGCCAGCTTCAAATTCCCATGGACCGGCTGAACGTCAACGGCGGCGCCATCTCGATTGGCCACCCCTTCGGCATGACCGGCGCGCGCCTGACCGGCCATCTGCTGCTGGAAGGCCAGCGCCGCCGGCAGCGCGGCGAGCGCGTCAAGTGGGGCGTGGTGACCATGTGCATCGGCGGCGGCATGGGCGCGGCCGGCCTGTTCGAGATCTTCTGATGGCGCCCGCCGAGTCCGCAGGCCAGCCGCTCGCGCTGCGCCGCGAGGGGGCGGTGCTGGTGCTGTCCATCGACAACCCGGGCGCGCGCAATGCGCTCTCGCCCGAGCTCTACGCCGCCCTGCTGGAGGCGCTCAGGCAGGCCGGGGCCGACCCCGGCGTGGGCGCCATCGTGCTCACGGGCGAGGGCGGGCATTTCTGCTCCGGCGGCGACCTGCGCCAGCTGGCCACGCGCCGCGACCTGCCCGAGGCCGCCCGGCGCCAGCGCGTGGAGGCGCTGCACGAGGTGGTGCGCGCGCTGCGCGACTGCCCCAAGCCCATCGTCGTGGCCGTGGAGGGCGCGGCCGCCGGCGCCGGTCTGTCGCTGGCCCTGGCGGGCGACCTGCTGGTGGCGGCGCGCAATGCCGTGTTTTCCGCCGCCTACGTCAAGGTGGGTCTCACGCCCGACGGCGGCGCCACGGCGCTGCTGGCCCAGTTCGTCTCGCGCCAGGTGCTCACCGAGCTGTGCCTGACCGGCGAGCGCGTGGGCGGCGAGCGCATGCACCAGCTGGGCGTGGTCAACCGCCTCACCGAGCCCGGGCAGGCGCTGCCGACGGCGCTGGCGCTGGCCGGGCAGCTCGCCGCCGGCCCGGACCTCGCCATGGCGCGCATCAAGCACCTGTGCCGCATGGCGCCCGAGCAGGGGCTGGACGCGCAGATGGCGCTGGAGGCGCTGTACATGCCGCTGTCGCAGGCCACCGAGGAATCGCGCGAGGGCATAGCCGCCTTTCTGGAAAAGCGCGCCCCCGACTTTGCCGCGCTGCGGCGCAGGTCCGGCTGAACGGTTTTCATCCGCCGTTTCTTTTTTGATAGCGCAACATCGATAGCTGATGCGGGGTTGCACCCCTTTTCCCTCTGGGAGAGGGCAGGGGTGAGGGCCGCCCCGCCCACCCCGTCAGCCCGACGCCGCGCCTTCCGCGCCTTCCGCTCCCGTCCGCCTGCGCCACAGCAGCTCGGTTGCCAGCAGCGCCAGCGCCGCCACGGCCAGCGGCGCCAGGTAGTACAGCGCCCGAAACGCCAGCACCACCGCCAGCGCCGCGCTGACCGGCATGTGCGCCGACAGCACGGCCGTGCCCACGGCCTCCAGCACGCCCAGGCCGGCGGGGATGCGCGACACGAGGCCCGCCACCGCGCCCAGCAGCACGGTGGCCAACGCCGCGGGGTAGGGCGCCTGGCCCTGCGCCAGCGCCCACACCGCGCCGCCCATGAGCGACCAGTTGACGCTGGAGATCGCAAGCTGCAGCAGCGCCACGCGCCAGGTCGGCAGCGGCAGGCTGCGCCCGCGAAATACCAGGGCCTGGCCACCGCGCAGCACGCACAGGGCCAGGTAGGCCAGGCTCACGCCCGCCAGCAGCACGCCCAGCCAGCGCAGCTGCTGCGGGCCCAGGTGCCAGCCTTCGGGCAGTGGCGGCGCCCAGCCCCAGAAGACCACGCAGGCCAGCAGGAAGTAGCCCACCCAGTTGGTCACGATGGACAGCACCACCACCTGCGCGATCTGCCCCACGCTCAGGCCCTGGCGCGAGTACAGCCGATAGCGCACCGAGACGCCGCCGATGAGCGAACCCAGGTTCAGCGTGAACGGGTAGGCGATCAGGGTGATGGCCATGGTGCGCGCCACGCTCAAGGGGTGGCGCATGGCGTGCCGCCCGAACAGGTCGAAGCAGCCGTAGGCCAGGTGGCTGGCCCAGGCCAGCAGCGCGCCCAGCAGCAGCGTGCGCGGCGGCAGCTGCCTGAGCGCCTGCCACACCGCCGGCCAGTCCACCTGCAGGGCCTGGCGCACCAGCAGCCAGACCACCAGCAGCGCCACCGCGGCCATGGCCGCGCCGCCCGCCCAGCGCCAGCCGCGGCTGGCCAGCAGGGCGCGCCAGCGGCCCTGCGCGGCCAGCGCCCGGCCTTCAGCGGGTGCTGCCGGCATGCTCAGGCTCCGGCTGCACCAGGGAGATGGTGGGTGCATGGCGCGGCAGCCAGCCCGCCCAGGACGGGAACCAGCGCACCAGGTGATAGACGCAGTAGCCGCGCAGCAGCCGCAGCCCCTCGAAGGCGCCCTTGGGCTGGGGTTCGACCTGGGTGCAGCTGTCGGCCATCAGGCGCTCCAGGCGCCGGTGCAGCAGCGCGTTGAACTCCCGGTCGCGGATGATCACGTTGGCCTCCAGGTTCAGCGACAGGCTTAAAGGGTCGAGGTTGCTCGACCCCACGGTGGACCATTCGTCGTCCACCAGCGCCACCTTGCCGTGCAGCGGCCGCTCGCAGTATTCGTAGATGTGCACGCCCGCGCGCAGCAGGTGGTCGTAGAGCAGGCTGGCGGCCGTCTTGACGATGGGCATGTCGGGCTCGCCCTGCAGGATCAGGCGCACGTCCACGCCCCGGCGGGCGGCGCGGCGCAGCTCGCGCACCAGGCGCCAGCCGGGGAAGAAGTAGGCGTTGGCGATCACCACGCGCTTGCGCGCCGCGCGCAGGGCGATGCGGTAGTGGCGCTCGATGGCGGTGGTGTGCAGGTCGTTGTCGCGCGTGACGAAAATGGCGTCGGCCGGTCCGGCCGCGGGCAGCTCGGGCAGGGGCGCACGCAGCTTGCGCCGGCGCTCCTCGCCGCGCGGCAGCACGGCGCAGCGGGCAAAGCGCTGGATGTGCGCTACGACGGGCCCGCGCACCTGCACCGCCCAGTCCTGCTTGGCCTCGGGGCCGAAGTCGGCCACGTGGTCGGCCGAGTAGTTGATGCCGCCGATGAAGGCCAGCTCGCCATCGACCACCACGATCTTGCGGTGCATGCGCCGCAGCACGTTCAGCCGCCGCCCGAAAAGGCGGCGTCCGCCCGGGTCGAACACCCGGAAATGCACGCCCGCCTGCACCAGGCTGGCCAGAAAGGGCGGCGGCAGGTCGGGCGAGCCGAAGCCGTCCACCAGCACGTGCACGTCCACGCCCCGTTCGGCGGCGGCCAGCAGCGCGGCATGCAGGGCGCGGCCGATCTTGTCGTCGAAGAGGATGAAGGTCTCCAGTAGCACCTCGCTGCGCGCGGCGCGGATGGCGTCGAACACGCGCGGGAAGAACTCCTCGCCGTTCTCCAGCAGTTCGAACTGGTTGCCCGCCACCCAGCGTGAGGAGCGCGGCGGGCGCCGGCGCCCGGGGCGGGTCTGGGGGCGCGCACTCATGGCACCAGCTCCGCGGCCAGGGGGGCGTGGTCCGACAGCCGGCTCCAGGGCCGGCGCGGCAGCGCCACGGGCAGGTGCACCGAGACGCCGCGCACGTAGATGCGGTCCAGCGCCAGGAGGGGCATGGACGCGGGAAAGGTGCGCACCGCGCGCCCGAACGAATGCACGAAGACCTCACGCAGCCCGGCCTCGCGTGCCAGCAGCCCGTGGGCGCGGCCGCGCCAGTCGTTGAAGTCTCCGGCCAGCACCACCGGGTCGTCCTCGGGCAGCGAGCGCACCAGCGCCGCCACGCGGTGCAGCTGCTGGTGGCGGTGCGCCTCCTGCAGCCCCAGGTGCACGCAGATGGCGTGCACGGGCGTGGCCAGCTCGGGCGGCTGCAGCACGCAATGCAGCATGCCCCGGCGCTCGGGGCCGGCCACCGAGATATCGTGGTTCTCGTAGTGCACGATGGGGAACTTCGACAGCAGCGCGTTGCCGTGGTGGCCGCTGTCATAGACAGCATTGCGGCCATAGGCGTACTGCGTCCAGATCGAGTCGGCCAGGAACTCGTAGTGCGGCTGCGTGGGGAAGTTGCGCACGCGGCGGGCATGGCGCTGGTGCGTGCCCACCACCTCCTGCAGGAACACCACATCGGATGCGACCTGGCGCACGGCCTCGCGCAGCTCATGCAGCATGAAGCGGCGGTTGAAGGAGGTGAAGCCCTTGTGGACGTTCACGGTGAGCACCTTGAACGCCATGCGCGAGGAAGAGGGGGGGGTATTGGGGTTCATTGCGGTCCGTGGTCCCCCGGGCGGCCGGCCATGGCGGACCGGGACCAGCCGGAGGACAAGTGGACCGATTCTTGGCGGTCACCGCCCTGCGCACTGTAGGACGGGGGACCAAGCGCTTGACTGCGCTGGTCCCCAGGCCGCGTGCGCCCGGCCGCAAAGGCGCGGCTCCCTCGTGGCCGCCGCAGGCCGATTTAGCCCGGCAGGAAGCCTTCCACCGACAGATAGCGCTCGCCCGTGTCGTAGTTGAAGCCCAGGACGCGCGCGCCCTGGGGCAGCTCGGGCAGCTTCTGGGCAATCGCCGCCAGCGCCGCGCCCGAGGAGATGCCCACCAGCAGGCCTTCCTCGCGCGCCGCGCGCCGCGCGTACTCGCGCGCCGGCTCGCCATCGACCTGGATCACGCCGTCGAGCAGGCTGGTGTCCAGGTTCTTCGGGATGAAGCCCGCGCCCAGGCCCTGGATGGGGTGCGGCCCGGGCTCGCCGCCCGAGATCACGGCCGAGGCCGTGGGCTCGACGGCGAAGACCTTGAGCTGCGGGAACCGCGCCTTGAGCACGCGCGCCACGCCCGTGATGTGCCCGCCGGTGCCCACGCCGGTGATTAGGGCGTCCAGTCCCTCGGGAAAATCCGCCACGATCTCGGCCGCCGTGGTGCGGGCGTGCACCTCGACGTTGGCCGGATTGTCGAACTGCTGCGGCATCCAGGCGCCGGGCGTGGCGGCGACGATTTCCTGGGCACGGGCGATGGCGCCCTTCATGCCCTTTTCCTTGGGCGTCAGGTCGAAGCTGGCGCCATAGGCCAGCATCAGCCGGCGGCGCTCGATGGACATGCTGTCGGGCATGACCAGCACCAGCTTATAGCCCTTGACGGCGGCCACCAGCGCCAGACCGATGCCGGTGTTGCCGCTGGTCGGCTCGACGATGGTGCCGCCGGGCGCGAGCGAGCCGTCCCGCTCGGCCGCCTCGACCATGGCCAGGGCGATGCGGTCCTTGATCGAGCCGCCGGGGTTGCCGCGCTCGGATTTGACCCAGACGTTGGCACCCGGCCCGAACAGCCGGTTGATGCGCACATGGGGGGTGTTGCCGATGGCTTGCAGGATGTTGTCGATTCGCATGCAGGGCTCCGCGGTAGAGGGGGACGAGAAAAAGGTGCCGGCCATTGTGGCGGACAACGGCTGACTGCGCGTGATATCGATATTCCCGCGCGGCATGCCGGGCTGCCCGCTGCCAGCGGATAATCGCGCCCTTGTGAAGCACGCCGGACCGCCGCTGGTGCAAGCTGGGAAACCAGGCACTGGAGGAACGTCCGGACTGCACAGGGCGGCGTAGCAGCTAACGGCTGCCCACCGCGAGGTGAGGATCAGAGCAACAGAGACGAGTCCGAGCGGGCATCGAGCCCGCTCGGGGTGAAACGGGCAATCTCTACGCGCAGCAACACCAAGTAGGCACACGTTGACGGGGCCCCCGGAGTGTGCGGGTAGGTGGCATCGAGCCGGGCGGGCGACCCCCGGCCCAGAGTAATGGCGGTCACGCCCAGGTTGTCGCAAGACGGCCCGGGTGCACAGAATCCGGCGTACAGGCGTGCTTCACATTTTTTTGGTCAAAAGTAGCTGCAAACCCTTGCAAATAAAAGGCATGCAGCTATTTTTTTGAGAGCAAAAGGGTTGACTCAGAACCGCTCCCACGGCCGCAGGTAGCGCCATTGCCCCTCGGCCAGCGGCGCCAGCGCCACGCGGCCGATGCGCAGGCGCTTGAGCGCCACCACGCTCAGGCCCACGGCCGCGCACATGGCCGGCACCTGGCCCGGGCGGATGCCCTTCAGGGCAAAGCGCAGGCGCTGCTCGCTCTGCCAGCTGACCTTGATGGGCGGCAGGGCCCGGCCATTGAACTCAAGCCCGTGGCACAGGCGCTGCAGGCCCCCGTCGGCGATCCGGCCGGTCACCTGCACGATGCATTCCTGCTCCAGCGTCTCGATGTCCTCGGCCAGGCGGCGCGCCATGCGCCGGTCCTGCGTATAGACCACCAGCCCGCTGGCCTCGGTGGGCAGGGGCGTGTGGCACTGCAGCTGCCGGAAGTGCCGCTGCAGCACGCGCACGGGCGGCCCGCCCTCGGCGTGCAGGCTGTCCGGCTGCAGCAGGGTCAGCGCCTCGGGTGCGCCGCGGCTGCGACTGGCGTGGGCGCCGGGCTCGATCCCGCCCAGGCCGGCCTCGTAGCCCGGCGGCTTGTGCAGCAGCAGCGTGACGGGCGGGGCCTCCTCGGCCCGGGCGCCGGACTGCAGTTGCACCTGCTGGTCCGGGCGCACGCGCAGGCCCGGCTCCTCGGCGAGCCGACCGTCGACCTGCACCCAGCCGCCTTCGATGTACAGCTCGGCCTCGCGGCGCGAGCAGCCGAGGTCTGCCGCCAGGCGCTTGGACAGGCGGATGGCCTGCGTCTCGTCCGGGGCCGTCATGTCAGCTCTGTCAGGTTGTTGCCCGGCTCCAGCATGCGGATGCGCTCCACGTGCGCCAGCAACGAGCGCTGCGCCAGCGGCCACATGCGCGGCGGCACGTCGTCGTAGGCCAGGCGTACCCAGTCCTGGATGCTGCCGTCGGGCCGGGCCTGCATGGCGGCCAGCACCCTGGCCTCGCGCGCCAGGCGGTGGGCCTGCAGGCCGGCAATGACCCGGCGCGCATCGCACAGCACGTAGCCGTGGGCCGGGGCAATGAACTCCACCCCATGCCGGGCGCACAGGGCATCGAGCCGCGCCAGCGAGTCCAGGTAGTCGGCCATGTTGCCGTCGGGCGGGTCGATGATGGTGGTGCTGCCGTTCAGGATGTGGTCGCCCGAGAACAGCAGCCCGTCCTCGCGCAGGATCAGGCACAGGTGGTTGGCCGCATGGCCGGGCGTGTGCACGATCTGCAGGGTATGGGTGATTTTGCCCTCCGGCCCTTGTCCCTCAAGGACGAGTAGCTCATCATTCGATAGCGCGCGGTCGGGCGTGAAGCGGCTGGCCGCGCGCGCCGTGGCGGCCGAGGGCAGGCCCAGGATGGGTGGGGCGGCGCGGCCATGCGCGGCCACCAGGGCCTTGAGTGGCGCCGCGCCGGGGAAGTGGTCGGGGTGCGAGTGCGTGCAGACGATGGCGCGGATGTCACCGCCGGCGGCGCGCCACAGGCGTTCGATGTGCTCGGGCTCGGCCGGGCCAGGGTCGATTGCGATGTAGCCCGTGGCCGGCTCGCCGACCAGGTAGCTGTTGGTGCCCGGCCCCGTCATCACGCCCGGGTTGGGGGCCGTGAGGCGCTGCACGTTCTTCAGCAGCGGCAGCACGCGCTCGCACTGCCAGTCCAGCGGATGCTGGTGGTGCCCGTCGGGGCAGACCAGGGCCAGCTCGCCGTAGGGGGAGTCGTGCTCCATGAAGTGTTCGACCTTGCCCGCCACCAGACCTGAGCGCGGGACGGTCACCCACAGCGGCTGCTCGTGCGCCACGGCATCGAGCACGGCCTGCACATCGGCGTAGGTGGCCAGGCGCTGCAGCGTGCGGATGGTCGGAAAGATCATGAAGAACTGCCCGGCTTCGTGGCGCGCCAGCGCGTCCTCGGGGCGCACCCAGACGGGCTCGAATTGCTCGGACTCGTCGGCCACCGGCTCCTGCCCCTCGGGCATGCGCGCCACGAGAAAGGGCACGGCAAAGCGCTTGGGCAGGTTGCGGTCGGCCGTCCAGTGCGCCAGCTGGTACATGGCGTCGGCCGCCAGGCGCAGGCCGTGCGCGGCCACCTGCGCGGCAAACGGGGCGCTGCGGTCCAGGGCGGCGATGTCCTCGGGCCCGGCCCAGCGCCCGTCGGGGTGGCGCGCCAGCAGGATGCCCAGCTCCTCGAAGCTCTCGCGCAGCGCGGCCAGGGCCTCGGTCAGCTGCTGGCCGGTCTGCGCCGGCCGCCGGTCGGCCAGGGCGTGCGCCTCGGGCGCGGCGTCCTGCGCCTCGATGCCGCCGCCGGGGAAAACATAGGCGCCGGGCACGAAGCTGGCCTTGGCCGAGCGGCGCGTCATCAGCACCTCCAGGGCCGGCCGCCCGTCCGGGCCAGGGGCGTCGCGCAGCAGCAGCACGGTGGCGGCGTTCAGGGGGGTGACGGGGGTGCGGCGGGGGTGAAGGTGTTGGCTGTCGCGGGGCATGGGTGCATTATGGGCAGCGTGCCGCGCGGCGGCCGGATAATCGTGGGCCCGTCTGTCACCCCCGTTCCGACTGCCTGCCCCGTTCATGACTTCACCTTCCGCCCTCGCTCCCGCGCTGCCGCTGTCTCCCATCACCGAAGACGACATCGCCCATTACCTTGCCGGCACGCCGGGCTTCTTCGAGCGCCATGCCGAGCTGCTGGCCAGCATCACCCTGACCAGCCCGCACGGCGCGCGCGCCGTGAGCCTGCAGGAGCGCCAGGCCGAGATGCTGCGCGAGAAGATCAAGGCGTTGGAGCACCGCGTCATGGACATGGTGCGCCACGGCGGCGAGAACGTCGCCATCGCGGCCAAGGTGCAGCAGTGGGCCTGTCGCCTGGCCGCCGTGCGCGACGCCGCCGACGTGCCGCGCGCCGTGACCGAGGGCGTGAGCAGCGGCTTCGACGTGCCCGAGGTGGCGCTGCGCCTGTGGGAGGCCGCGCCCGTCTATGCCAGCGCGCACTTCACCGAAGAGGTCAGCGCCGACGTGCGCGCCTTCGCCTCGTCGCTGACCATGCCGTTTTGTGGCCCCAACCTGGGCTTCGAGGCCGTGGCCTGGGTGCCCCGGCCCGACGAGGTGCGCTCCATGGCGCTGCTGCCGCTGCGCGCCGGCGCCATCGACAACGCGGCCGAGCCGGCTTTCGGCCTGCTGGTGCTGGGCTCGCCCGACCCCCAGCGTTTCGACGCCACCATGGGCACGGACTTTCTGGTGCGCATGGCCGAGCTGGCCAGCAGCGCGCTGCAGCGCCTGCAATGAGCGCGCCGGGCCCGGCCGGGGGCGACGCGCAGGCGCAGGCCGCCGGCGCGCCGCCCAGCCGCCCGGCGCTGCCGGCCGAGGCCCGGGCCTACCTGGAGCACGCCCGGGTGCAAAAGCGCCTGGCCGGGCGCACCCTCATCCTCTACACCCTGGACCTGCAGCGCCTGTGCGCCCACGCCGCGGAGGTGGAGCTGCCGCTGCTGTCGCTCACCAGCGCCCACCTGCGCCGCTTTGCCGCGCAGATGCACGCGGGCGGGCGCAGCGCGCGGGGCATCGCGCTGATCCTGTCGGGCTGGCGCGGCTTCTACACCTGGGCCGCGCGCCAGGGGCTGATCGGCCACAACCCGGCGCGCGACGTGCGCGCACCGCGCGCGGCCAAGCCCCTGCCCAAGGCCCTGGGCGTGGACGACGCCGTGCACCTGGCCGGGCACACCCAGCCCGGGCAGGACCCCTGGCTGGAGGCGCGCGACGCGGCCATGGTCGAGCTGCTCTATGGCTGCGGCCTGCGCGTGGGTGAGCTGATCGGGCTGGACGTGGTCGCCAGCAGCGCCGCCCACCGCCAGGGGCGCGGCTGGATCGACCTGCTCGAACGCGAGGCGCACGTGCTGGGCAAGGCCGGCAAGCGCCGCAGCGTGCCCATGGGGCAGGTGGCGGCCGATGCCGTCGAGCGCTGGCTGGCGCAGCGCGCCCTGCCGTTTGCCGGCGCGGGCGTGGCGCGGCTCGACCCTGACGCGCTGTTCGTCGGCACGCGCGGCGCGCGCATCAGCGCACACGCCGTGTGGCTGCAGCTGCGCCGACGCAGCCTGGCCGCAGGGCTGGCCACGCCGGTGCATCCGCACATGCTGCGCCATTCATTCGCCAGCCACCTGCTGCAGTCCAGCGGCGACCTGCGCGCCGTGCAGGAGCTGCTGGGCCACGCCAGCATCACCACCACCCAGGGCTACACCCGGCTGGACTTCCAGCACCTGGCGCAGGCCTACGACAAGGCGCACCCGCGCGCACATCGCAAGGACGGGGGCGAGGAGTGAGCGGCGGGCCCGGGGCCCGTAAAACCCTTGCCCGGACAGCACGGGCGTGTGAAAGTAGCATCCCTCGTGCATTTTTCCACCCACCAAAAGGAGACCGTCCCATGGCCGACACCTGGCTGCCCTCGCTCATCACCGAAACGCCCCAGCAAGGCTTTGAGCTGGCCATCACGCTGAGCCGCCGCGGCGTGAAGTACACCCAGCCCGATGCCGAGGTGCTGCACAAGCTGCGCCCCGAGTACGCCAACAGCCACGAGGCGCTGACGGCTGCCTCGCAGGTCGTGGCCATCAACTTCCAGACCGTGGCGGCTGCCAACGGCTACTGGCGTAAATGATCCCGTTTGCTATCTGAACGATAGCTGCATGCCGGCGCCCCGCAAGGGCTGCCGGCCTTTTTTCTTGAAATGCTTCGGCCCGCACCGACCTGCGCACCATGTCCCTGATCCCCGTCACCATCCTCACCGGCTTCCTCGGCGCCGGCAAGACCACCCTGCTCAAGCGCGTGCTGACCGAGGCGCACGGCCAAAAAATAGCCGTGATCGAGAACGAGTTCGGCGAGGAGAACATCGACAACGACATCCTGGTCACCGACTCGAAGGAGCAGATCGTGCAGATGAGCAACGGCTGCATCTGCTGCACCATCCGCGAGGACCTGCGCGAGACGCTGCAACTGCTGGCCGCCAAGCGGCGCAAGAAGATGCTCGACTTCGAGCGCGTGGTGATCGAGACCACCGGTCTGGCCGACCCCGGCCCGGTGGTGCAGACCTTCTTCATGGACGACGAGATCGCCGAGACCTACCTGGTGGACTCGATCATCACCGTGGTGGACGCCAAGCATGCGAACACCCAGCTCGACGAGCGCCAGGAGGCGCGCCGCCAGGTGGGCTTTGCCGACCAGATCTTCCTGTCCAAGACCGACCTGGTCAGCGAGGCCGAGAAGGACGCGCTGATCCACCGCCTCAAGCACATGAACCCGCGTGCGCCCATCAAGGCTGTGCATTTTGGCGAGGTGCCGCTGTCGGAGGTGCTGGACCTGCGAGGCTTCAACCTGAATGCCAGGCTGGACGTGGACCCGGACTTCCTCAAGGACGACGACCACGGCCACGTGCACGACGAGCACTGCGGACACGACCACCACGGCCATGACCACGGCCATGACCAGGCGCACGCCCATGGCGAGCACTGCAGCCACCCGCACCACCACCACCACGATGACGACGTGAAAAGCTTCGTCTATCGCGCCACCCGGCCGTTCGACCCGGCGCGGCTGGAGGACTTCCTGGGCGCCATCGTCAACGTCTATGGCCCGCGCATGCTGCGCTACAAGGGCGTGCTGGACATGCAGGGCACCAACCGCAAGGTCATCTTCCAGGGCGTGCACCAGCTCATGGGCAGCGACCTGGGGCCCGAGTGGGCCGAGGGCGAGGAGCGCACCAGCCGCATGGTGTTCATCGGCATCGACCTGCCGCGCGACATCCTGGAGCAGGGGCTGTCGCAGTGCCTGGCCTGAAGGGCCGGCCGTTGAAAGGCCAGCCAGGATTGTGGTGAAAACCGCCTGAAACCCGTGCCAGGCAAGGGCGGTCAGCTATCGAAAACGGCAGCCGCGTCAGCCATGCGCCTGCCGCGCGATCTCCAGCGAGCGCAGCCGCAGCTGCGGGTCGAACACGTCCGACACCAGCATGAACTCGTCCGCCTGCGTCTCGCTGGCCAGCGCGCGAAAGCCCGCACGCACCGTGTCCGGCCCGCCCACCACGCCCACGGCCAGGAAGTCGGCGATCGCCTGGCGCTCCTGGTAGCCCAGGCCTTCCAGGTAGCCCGCCACCGGCGGCGCCAGCAGGCCGCGCTGGCCCGTGAGGATGCCCAGCACGCGCTGGTAGGTGCTGCTGGCGAGGAACTGCGCCTCCTCGTCGGTGGGCGCGGCGATCACCGGCACGCCGATCATGACGTAGGGCTTGGCGAGCACCCCGGACGGCTTGAACAGCCGGCGGTACAGCTCGATGGCCGCGTGCAGCATGCGCGGCGCGAAGTGCGAGGCAAAGGCGTAGGGCAGGCCCATGTGCGCCGCCAGCTGCGCCGAGAACAGGCTGGAGCCGAGCAGCCAGATCGGCACCTCGGTGCCCGCGCCGGGCGTGGCGACCAGCTTCTGGCCGGGCTCGGCCGGGGCCAGCAGGCGCTGCAGCTCGGCCACGTCGCGCGGAAAGTCCTCCTCGCGCTCGACGCGGTCGCGGCGCAGCGCGCGCATGGTGGCGCCGTCGGTGCCGGGCGCGCGGCCCAGCCCCAGGTCGATGCGGTCCGGGTAGAGGGTGGCCAGCGTGCCGAAGGCCTCGGCCACCACCAGCGGGGCGTGGTTGGGCAGCATGATGCCGCCCGAGCCCACGCGGATGGTGGTGGTGGCGCCGGCGATGTGCCCCACCAGCACGGCGGTGGCCGAGCTGGCGATGCCGGGCATGTTGTGGTGCTCGGCCAGCCAGTAGCGGTGGTAGCCCAGCGCCTCGGCATGGCGCGCGGTGCGCACGGCCAGGTCGAGTGCCTGGGCGACGCTGCCGCCCTCGCGCACGGCGACCAGATCAAGAAAAGACAGCAGGGGAAGGGGGCGGGTGCTCATGGCCCGATTGTGGCCACATGTTCAATCGCCTGTCACGCGCAGCACTTCCTCGCGGCTGGTGATGCCGGCGGCCACCAGCCGCTCGGCGTCCTCGCGCATGAGCTGCATGCCGCCGGCCTGCGCCCGCGCGCGGATCTCGCCTTCGGGTGCGCCGGCGTGCACCTGCGCGCGGATGGCGTCATCGACCACCAGCATCTCGAACACCCCCGTGCGCCCGGCGTAGCCGGTGGCGCCGCAGTGCTCGCAGCCGCTGCCGTGGCAGGCGGTGCAGTACTTGCGCACCAGCCGCTGCGCCAGCACGCCCAGGAGCGAAGACGACAGCAGGAAGGGCTCGACCCCCATGTCCACCAGCCGCGTCACGGCGCTGGCCGCGTCGTTGGTGTGCAGCGTGGCCAGCACCAGGTGGCCGGTGAGACTGGCCTGGATGGCGATCTGCGCCGTCTCGAAGTCGCGGATCTCGCCGATCATGATCACGTCCGGGTCCTGGCGCAAAATCGCCCGCAGCGCCTTGGCGAACGTCAGCTCGATGCGGGAGTTGACCTGCGTCTGGCCCACGCCGGGCAGCTCGTATTCGATGGGGTCTTCCACCGTCATGATGTTGCTGCGCGTGGCATCGAGCCGCGCCAGCGCCGCGTACAGCGTGGTCGTCTTGCCCGAACCCGTGGGCCCGGTGACCAGCAGGATGCCGTGCGGCTGACCGATCAGATGCTCCATGCGCGCCAGCACCGCGCCCTGCATGCCCACGGCCTCCAGGCTCAGGCGGCTCTCGCTCTTGTCCAGCAGGCGCAGCACGGCGCGCTCGCCGTGGGCGTTGGGCAGGGTCGAGACGCGCACGTCGATGGCGCGCGTGCCCAGGCGCAGGCTGATGCGGCCGTCTTGCGGCAGGCGTTTTTCCGAGATGTCCAGGTCGGCCATGATCTTCAGGCGGCTGATCAGGGCGGCGTGCAGCGCCCGGTTGGGCTGCACCACCTCGCGCAGGCTGCCATCGACGCGAAAGCGCACGCTCGAATGGCGCTCGTAGGGCTCGATGTGGATGTCGCTCGCGCCGTCGCGCACGGCCTGCGTGAGCAGGGCGTTGAGCATGCGGATGATGGGCGCGTCGCCGGCGGACTCCAGCAGGTCCTCCACCGCGGGCAGCTCCTGCATCATGCGCGACAGGTCGGCGCCTTCCTCGACCTCGCTGACCACCGTGGCGGCGCTCGATTCGCTTTGCGAATAGGCGGCGCTGATGCGCTGGGCCAGCGCCGGCGCCTCCAGCTGCGCCAGCTGCTGCACGGCGTGCCGGCGCAGCACCTCCGACAGCGCCGGCGCCGCAGGCGCGGGGCCGTGCCACAGCACCAGCTGCTGGCCGTCGTCCTCCAGCAGCAGCTGGTGCGTGCGCGCAAAGGCGTAGGGCAGGGGGTGGCGCATGCGGGCGGCCTCGTGCTCGTTGACTGCGGCTGGCTTATTGCGGCTGGTAGGCCGGATCGACTGGCGCGGGCGTGGGCAGCGGCCGTGGCGGCTCGGGCCGCACCGGCGCCAGGGGGGCCAGCGCCCCGGGCCGCGCAGGGGCGCTGCCTACGGGCGGGGCGGGCAGGGCCGGCAGCACCGGCGCGTCGGGCACGGCGCGCAGCAGGGCGTTGTCCTGCGGCTGGCTGCCTTGCTGCAGCGCGCGGATGGCCTCATAGCGGTCCATCACCAGCGCGTCGCTGGTGGCGTTGTCGCGGATCACGATGGGGCGCAGGAAGACCATCAGATTGGTCTTCTCGCGCGTGCGCCGCTCGCTGCGAAACAGCCCGCCCACCACGGGCAGGTCGCCGGCCAGGGGCACCTTGTCCTGCGCGAGGCCGTAGCTGTCCTCCAGCAGGCCGCCCAGCACGATGACGCTGCCGTCGTCCACCAGCACGTTGGACTCGATCGAGCGCTTGCTGGTGGTGGGCCCGTTGGTGTTGTTGAGCGTGTTGGCCGCGACCTTGGAGACCTCCTGGTACAGCGAGAGTTTGACGGTGCCGTTCTCGTTGATGGTCGGGCGCACGCGCAGCATCAGGCCCACGTCCTTGCGCTCGACCGTGGTGAAGGGGTTGACGGCGCCGCCGCTGCCGCCGGTGTTGGCGTAGGAGCCGGTCGGGAAGGGCACGTTGTCGCCGATGATGATCTGCGCCTCCTCGTTGTCCAGCGTCAGCAGGTTGGGCGTGGACAGCACGTTGGCGTCGCCCGTGTTCTCCAGGAAGTTCGCCAGCGCCCCGAGGTAGTACTTGCCGTTGATGCGCGGGATCACGCCCAGGTTCAGGCCCGGCGAGGGGCGGGCGTTGGCCAGGGCCGCCGTGTTGCCGCCGGCCGCGCCCGCCGCCGCCAGCGCCAGGTCGAGGATGTTGCGCCCGGCCACGCTGGAGTTGGTGCCCAGCACCCCGAGCGTGCTGCCGTAGTTGCCCATGATGCCCTGCCACTGGATGCCGAACTCGGCCACCTTGCTGGCGCGCACTTCGACGATCAGGCTCTCGACCAACACCTGCGCGCGCCGCCCGTCGAGCTTGTCGATCACGGCGCGGATCTGCCGGTACAAAGGCTCGGGCGCGCTGATGATGAGCGAGTTGGTGGTCGGGTCGGCCTGCACGATGCCGCCGGTGGAGGGTTGGTTGGCCTGCGCGCCGCCGCCCGCCGCGCCGCCTGCGCCCAGGCCCATGCCTCCCATGCCGCCGCCCAGGCCCGGCTGCCCGAGCGAGCTGCCGCCCTGGCCCATGCCGCCCAGCCCGCCTGCGCCGCCCAGGCCGCCCGCCATGCGCTGGGGGGCCGTGGCGCCCGGCTCGCTGCCGCCCGCCGCCGCGCCGCCGGCCAGGGCCGCGCGCAGCGTGGTGGCGAGCTTGACCGCGTCGGCGTTCTTCAGATAGACGACATGGATGTTGCCCGTGCCCGCGCCCGCGCCGCTCGCCGCGGGCTGGTCCAGCCGCGCCACCAGCGAGCGGATCAGCGCCACCCGCGCCGGGTTGGCCGCGCGCACGATCAGCGCATTGCTGCGCGGCTCGGCCAGCAGCGTGGTGCGAAATGCGGTGTCGCTCTGGCCGGCCGCAGCCGCGGGCGCGGCGCCCAGTGCCGGGCCGCTGCCACCCTCGACCAGCCGCGCCACCAGGGGCGCCAGTTCGCTGGCGATGGCGTGCTGCAGCGGGATGATCTCCACGTCGCTGGCGTTGGAGACGTCCATCGCCGCGATGATGCGCGCCAGGCGCTGCAGGTTGTCGGCGTAGTCGGTGATGACCAGCGAGTTGTTGCCCGGGTTGACGTTGATGGTGTTGTTGGGGCTGATCAGCGGGCGCAGCACCGGCACCAGGTTGTTCGCGTTCTCGAAGTTGAGCTTGAAGATCTGCGTGACAACCTGCCCGCCCGCCGGCGCCCGGCCCGAGGCGCCCTGCGTCACCGTGACGCTGCCCGCCTGCAGCTTGGCGTCGGCCTCGGGCACGACCTTGTACAGCCCCGCCGCCTCCACCACCGTGAAGCCCTGCAGGCGCAGGGCCGCCAGGAACTGGTCGAAGGCCGCCGCCGGCGGCACGGCGCGCTCGGTCACCAGGGTG
This sequence comes from Melaminivora sp., assembly GCF_032059615.1. Classification (NCBI taxonomy): domain Bacteria; kingdom Pseudomonadati; phylum Pseudomonadota; class Betaproteobacteria; order Burkholderiales; family Comamonadaceae; genus Melaminivora; species Melaminivora sp. The sequence continues at coordinate 25,162 of NZ_DAMCAM010000009.1, forward strand.
AGCTGGCCCTTGACGCGCGGGTCCACCACGACGTTGCGCCCGGTGATGGTGGCCATGGTGCGAGCCACTGCCTCGATGTCGGCGCCGTTGAAGTTGAGTGTGACCGGCTCGTGCGCGCGCACGCTGCCGTTCTGGGCGTGCAATGGGCCGCAAACCCCCGCCAGCAGAGAGCCGGCAGCTATCAATCGCAGAGCAAGTCGCAGGGGGCGTCGGGGCAGGGAGGTCATAGCGTGATGATGGAGCGCGCGCCGCTGCGCCGCCCGATGATATTGAGGAGATTGGCCAGCGCCGGCTCGCTGCCCGCAGCGGCGCTGGCCTCGCCGTCGAAGCGCAGCCGCTGGCCCACCCAGCGGCCGCTGCCCGACAGCAGCAGCGCCCCGTCCAGCGTGGACAGCTGCAGCGTGGGCGCATCGCCCCCCTGCACGGCCAGGCGGTAGCTGCCCAGGGGCCGGAGCGTGGACAGGCGCGAGGACAGCTGCAGCGCGTCGAGCTGCACGCGCCCGCCCAGGCGCAGGCGGCCTTCGGCCCAGGACAGCTGCAGCCCCTCGGTGCTCAGCTGCAGGCTGCCCTGGGGCTGCAGCGTGTTCCAGGGCGTGCCCAGGCCAGCCAGCAGGGCGGCCGGCCAGTGGCTGTGGCTGTCCTCGACCGCCAGGCGCAGCGTGCGCCAGCCGGCCGCGACGCGCACGGCGATCGGCGCCGCACCGGCGGTGGTGCAGCAGTCGGCCGTCAGTTGCAGGCGCGCGCCGGCCAGCGCCGGGCGCAGCCGCCAGTGCAGGCGCCCGGGCAGGGCGGCCCGGTCCTGGCTGCCCGCGCCGCCCGTGAGGACGAGCTGGGCCGAGCCCTGCCACAGCGTGCCGCGCGCGTCATGCAGCTGCACCTGGCCGGCGCTGGCGCGCTGCAGGGCGGTGGCCAGCCAGCGCGCCGGCGCCTCGGCCAGGGCCGTGGCCGCCAGCCCCAGGGCCAGGCCGGCCGCGGCCCACGCCCAGGGCGTGCGCGCACTCTCGGCCGGGGGGCGCCGGGGGCGCGTCGGGGCCGGGGCGGGTGCGCGGGGCCGGGCCATGATCATGCGGCCCGCGTCATTCGGTGGGCAGGGCCAGCACCACGGTGCCGTCCCAGGCCGCGCTGGCAGGGGCGGACGGACTGCGGGTGAGCTGGGCCTGCACCGGTGCGGCGCGCGCGGCGGCCCGGGCCTGGGCCAGCCACTGCGCCAGCGCCTCGGCCGGCGCAGCCTTCAGGGTGATGGTGGCGCGGTCGCCCACCACGGTGATTCGGGCGCTCTCGCCCAGGTGCTGCGTCACGCTCGCGCGCAGCGCGGTCTGCGGGTCGCCCCCGCCCTGGGCGCGCGGCGCCGCCTTGAGGCGCTCGGCCTCGGCCTGCAGCTCTTGCATGCGCTGCAGCCGTGCGTCGAGCTCGGCGTGGCGCGCGGCCGACTGGCGCGCGGTGGCCAGGGCCGGCGCCAGCAACAGCCACCAGGCAAGCGCCAGGCCCAGCAGGGCGGCGGCTGCCAGCACCAGGCTGCGCTCGCGCGGCGCCAGCGTCTGCCAGCGCGCGCGCAGGGCCTGGGCCGAGCCTGGCATCGATGGGGCCCGCATGGTCAGCTGCCCGACTGCGCCGCGGGGCGCAGCACCAGGATGTCGCCCTGCAGGTTGAGGCTTGCGCCCGCAGCGGCGGCGCGTTGCCGCAGGGCGGGCAGCTCGCTCTCGGCCAGGGAGGCGCCGCGCAGGCGCAGCTCGCCCTCTTGGTAGTCGAGCGCTGCGGGGCTGGTGCTGGGTGGCAGGGCGCTGGCGGCTGCGGCCATCAGCGGCTCCAGGTCACGCGCCGAGACGCTGCCCGACTGCTGGCGCAGGCGGGCCAGCTCGCGCTCCATCTGCACCGGCGCATCGACCACCACCCGCACCTGCGGGAAGGTTTCGGTCAGCAGCAGGTCGCTGCCGGCGCGCTTGGCGGCCAGGGCCTGGCGGTCCTGCCAAGCCCACAGGTTCAGGCCCAGCACCTGCACCGCGAGCAGCAGGGCCAGCGCCCAGCGCGCGGCGCGCCACTGCGGCACGCGCAGAAAGGCATGGGCCGCGCCGGCCAGCCGGCGCAGCGCCCGCGTGCGCCCACTGCTGGCCAGGTCGAACTGCGCCAGGTCCCAGGGCCCGCGGGTGGCGGCCAGGGCGCGCTCGGCCGTGGTCTGCAGCCGCACCGGGCGCGGCGCCAGCAACCGTTCGGCCAGCGCCACCACGGCGGGTTCGGCGCGCACGGGCGGGCCGTCCTCCGGCGCCGGGCCGAGCAGGGCCTGGGCGGTCGCGGCGGCGCTGGCGGGCAGCACGGCCACGGCCTGCGTGGGCGCCAGCCCGGTGAGCAGCAGCTGCGCGTCCTCGGGCGTGCCAAGCACGCTGCACTCGGGCTGGCCGCTGGCGGTGGGGCCGGGCGCGCATTCGGGCACCACCCGGTCGGCCGGGTGGCCGGCGGCCTCCAGGGCGGCCAGGGCGGCGCGCAGCCAGGCGCGGTCGCACACGGCCACCCAGGCGGCGTTGCCCGACTGTGCGCCCGGCTCCAGCGCCAGGTGCAGCGCGGCGGGCTCGTCGAGCAGGTGCTCCTCCAGCAGGCCTTCCAGCACGGGGCGCACGCGCGCGGCCTGCGCCAGCGCGCCGGGCGGCAGGGCCACGCGCTGCCAGGACAGGGCGCGCGCCGGCACCACGGCCACGGTCTCGCCCGCGCGCCCCGGGTCGGGCAGCAGCGCGGCGCTGGCGCTGCCGTGGCGCGTCACGCCCTGCCCGTCGCTGGACAGGACGTAGTCGAGGCTGTCGGCAACCCCGGACGGGGCCGGGGGCAGGAGGATGGCGAGGATGCTCATGGGGCGGGGGGTGGCGCGGCATTGTAGGTGCCGGCCCCGCCGCCAGCGTCCACGGGCGGCGCGCCGCGTTCGCGCCACAGGGTGCGCGCCTCGCCCTGCTGTTTGTGCACCAGCGAGCGCTCGCGCACCACGGCCCCGCCCAGGCGCAGCTGCCCGTGCACCAGGAAGTACTGCGAGCTGACGGTGTGCGTGGCCGCGGCGATGCCGTCCGCCGTACCCAGCAGCCGCGTGGCGTCGGCTTCGCCGGTGAAGTGCCGCGCCGCCCGCGCCTGCACCAGCTGCTGCGCCTGCGCCATGGACAGGCCGTCGGCGCTGGCCCACAGCACCACGGGGTCGGCGGTGTTCAGGTTGACCTTGGTGCGCATGGGCAGCAGCGTCACGTAGGGCGCCAGCGCCGCCACCGTGGCCACGGGCACGCCCCACCAGCCGAGCTGCTCGACGCGCTGGGGCAGCAGCGGCGCGGGGCTTGCGCTGCCGCCGCTGCCGCCAGCCGGTGTGGCCGGCTCGGCCAGCGCCTGCACCATCTGCCGGGCGATGGCGTCCAGCTGCGCGGGCGGCAGGCCCAGGTATTCGAACAGCCGGGCGAACTGGCGCAGGGCAACGGCATCCACCTGGCCCGACTGCGCCAGGTTGCGCAGGTTCAAAAGGGCCTGCTGGTCGGTGATCTGGCCGGAGAGAAAGGCGTCGGTGGTGTCGGTGCTGGCGTCCGGGGCCTGGGCCACGCCCCGCTGGGCGGCCAGGAAGGTGGACAGGCGCGCCTCGGCCAGGGGCACGGCCCAGGGTTCGGTGAGGTTGTCGGTGCCGTCGCCGCTGCGCGCCAGCGAGTCCTCGCGCAGGATCAGGCGCGACCAGTCGAGTGCGCCGGCCAGGACCCAGGCCGACTGGATGCGGGCGCGCTCGGCCGTCTCCACCTCCACCGCGCGCCACTGCTGCCACAGCGCGGCGGCGGCAAAGCTGGCCACCAGCGTCACGGTGAGCATGGCCGCCAGCAGGGCCGCGCCGCGCTGGCGCCGGGCCGGCGCGCTCACGACTTGCCCCCGCCCAGCAGCGGGTTGACCCAGTCGTGCACCAGCGTGCCGGCCAGCGCCCCGCCGGCCGGCAGGGTGAGCTGCAGGCGCACGCCCTCGGGGATGCGCGCCGCCGCCTCGCCCAGGCCCCCGGGCGCGCGCGGGGCGCTGGCGCCCATGTCACCGCTGGACAGGGCGTTGGCCCAGGCGCCGCCGCGAAAGTAGTGCAGCTGCCAGCCGGCCACCGGCATGAGCCGGGTCTGCCCGCCGCGCCCGGCCGCGCCCGGCGTGCGTGCCCACAGGGCGGCCTGCTGCCAGGCCTCGCTCCACTCGGCGCGGGTGCGCACCGGGGCCGACTGCCAGCGCAGCCACTGGGGTGAGCCGCCATCGCTGCGCAGCGCCCAGGCGACCACCAGCGCGCCATCGTCGGGCCTGCGGCTGTCCGCGCGCGTCAGGCGCAGCGCCTGGCCGTCCCAGGCCAGAGGCTCGGTGTGCTCGACGGCCTGCAGCGCGTCCAGGTCGGCCGACCACTGCGCCAGCACCGCCTGCAGCGCCAGCAGGTCGTCGGCGCGGCTGCGCGTCTGCTCCTGCGCGCGCACCATGGCGTCCAGCCCGCGCCAGCTGGCCAGCGCCAGCAGCGCCATGACGAACAGCGCCACCAAGAGCTCCACCAGGGTGAAGCCGCGCGGACGGCGCGCCGGGCCGGCCATCAGTAGCGCCCCACGATGGTGGTCAGGCGCAGCACCGGGTAGGCGCCGCCGTACACCTGCGCGTCCACGCGGCGGAACTGCGGGTTGGGCGTGGGCGTGGTGGTGACGGTGACGCGGTACGGGCGGCCGGCCTGCTCGCAGTCGCGCGTCTCGTCGCCGATGAGCGGCATCTGGCGCGACAGGCGGGCACGCACCAGCTCGTTCTGCGCGCACAGGTGGGCCAGCACCACGTCGGTCTGCCGCTCGGCATTGCGCGCCAGCGCCGAGGTCGCCTGGCTGCCCGCCAGCAGCGCGATGGCGACCACCGCCAGGGCCACCAGCACCTCGATCAGGGTGAAGCCGCGCGCCGCCCGCCGCGTCGTCGTCATGGCTGGGCCCGCACGGCAAACGGACGCAGCCCGTCGGTGGCCACGGTGACCGTGCGGCCCGGATGGCTGCGGCTGGACAGCACCACCTGCTGCGGGCCGATCAGCGGCTCCGGCCCCAGCCACAGGACGGCAGGGCCGCGCGCGCTGGTGCCGGCGTCCAGCCAGGCCTGGGCGCCGCCGGCGCCGGGCAGGCCCTCGAAGCGAAAGCCCGCGCCCTGCGCCCGCCACGCCACCGGCTGGCCCGAGGCGCGCGACTGGGCGCGGGCCGATTCCAGCAGGGCCGCCAGGCGCTCGCCCTCGCGCTCGAGCTGCGCCGCCCCGCTGTCGCGCAGCGCCAGGGCGGCGCCGGTCGTGGCCAGGGCAGCAATCGCCAGCACCACCAGCAGCTCCAGCAGGGTAAAGCCGGCGGCGGCCCGCCAGCATGGCGTCCCCCGGGAAGGCGGGCGCCTGCGCGCGGGCGGCGCCAGCGTGGGGGCGGGCGCTGGCCCGGAGCGGGTCCAAGGCATGCGTCGAAGGGCCGGAGGCCGGGGGCCGAGCCTTACTGCCAGCTGCCGATGTCGGCGTTCTTGCCCTCGCCGCCGGACTGGCCGTCGGCGCCGAAGCTCATGACGTCCACCTCGCCCTTGATGCCGGGGTTCAGGTACTGGTAGGGCCGGCCCCAGGGGTCGTTCGGCAGCTTTTCCAGGTAGGGGCGCCAGTTGTTCGGCGCGGGACCGGCCGTGGGCTTGGCCACCAGCGCCTGCAGGCCCTGCTCGGCCGTGGGGTAGTGCTGGTTGTCCAGGCGGTAGAGCTTGAGCGCCTGCATGATGTTGGTGATGTCGGTGCGCGCCGCGGTGCTGCGCGCGTCGTCGGCGCGGTCGAGCACGTTGGGCACGATCAGCGCGGCCAGCACGCCGATGATGACCAGCACCACCATCAGCTCGATCAGGGTGAAGCCGGCGGCGACGCGGCGGCGCGCGCGGGCGAGGAGGGCAGGGGAAGCGGCGGATTTCACGGTGCGGGGCGGCAGGGCAGTCATGGGCGGGCGATGATAAATAATCGCGCCATGGTGACACAGACGAATCGCTCCTGGGGCCCGCGCCTGGCCACGCTGGCGCTGTGGGCGGCGCTGGGGGCGAGCGCCATCCACTGGGGCCTCAAGCTCTCCAGCCGCCCGCTGGCGCCGCTGCCGGCGCCCGCGCAGGACGGCCCGCGCATCGACACCGCGGCCGTGGCGCGACTGCTGGGCGCCGGCGTGGCCGCGCCCGTGGCCGCCGGCGCGCCGCTGCCCGCCGCGCAGGACGGCCTGGTGCTGCAGGGCGTGCTGGCCGGCACGGCCAGCGGCGGCGGCGCGGCGCTGATCGCCGCCGCCGGCCAGCCGGCCCGGCCCTACCGCGTGGGCGCCCAGGTGGCGCCGGGGCTGGTGCTGCAGTCGCTGTCGCGGCGCGAGGCCCGCCTGGGCCCGCAGGCGACGGGGGCGAGCACGCTGACGCTGCAGCTGCCGCTTCAGCCCGGCGCCAGCGGCACGCTCATCCAGCGGCCGTAGGCGGGCGCGGGCAGCGTCCAGTCGCCTGCCCGGGGCAAGCGTGCGCCGCCATGGCGCAGCAGCCACTGCACGCAGCGCGCCACCCCGGCATGGGTGAGCCAGACCACGTCGCCACCCATGGCCGCCTGCCGGCGGGCGGCCGCGAGCGCCTCGGCCACGCGCGCCAGCATGTCGGCCAGCGCCTCGCCGCCGCCCGGGGCATGGCGGGGTAGCTGCGCGGCCCAGGCGTCGATCTCGGCGCGGGCGATGGCGTCCCAGGGCCGGCCCTCCCAGCGGCCGAAATCCATCTCGACGAGACGGGCGTCGGGTTGCAGGGTCAAATCGGGCCTGAGCCCTTGCAGGACAAGGGCCAATTGCTCACATCGTTGTAGCGTGGAATGGTGCACGGCGGCCAGCCGCGCGGGCAGGGCCGGCGCCAGGGCGCGGGCCGCCTGGCGGGTGGCCTCGGGCTCGGCCGGTACGTCCAGTCGCCCATAGCACCGGCCGGGCGCGATCTGCGGCGCGGCATGGCGCACCAGCCACAGCCGGGGTAGGGCGCTGCTGCCTGAGGCGTTCACGCCGCCTGCCGCGCCAGCGCCAGGGCCGCGCCCAGGTAGAAGCCCAGCTCGGCGACCTGCTGCGAGGCGCCCAGGCAGTCGCCGGTAAAACCCTGCAGCCGCGCGGCAAAGCGCCGGTGCAGCCACAGCGCGCCCAGGACGCTGGCCAGCGCGGCGCAGGCCAGTACGGACGCGCCCAGCCACCAGCCCGCCAGCGCCAGGGGCGCCACGCACCACAGCGCGGCGGCGGCGAGCGAGCGGGCGGCGATGCGGTCGGCCAGGGGCTTGCTCTTGGAGGTGGCGCTGTCGCCCACGTGCGGCAGAAGGCGGATGGTGAAAAGCGGCCACAGGCGCGAGAGCGGGTGCGCGCCGACGAGCGCGGCAACGGGCATGAGCGCGCCGTAGCCGCCCAGCTGCGCCAGCAGCGCGACCTTGGCCAGCAGCGCCAGCGTGAGCGCCAGCGTGCCGAAAGCGCCCAGGCGCGAGTCCTTCATGATCTCCAGCGCCCGCTCGCGCGTGCTGGCGCCGCCCAGGCCGTCGGCGACGTCGGCCAGGCCATCCTCATGGAAGGCGCCGGTCAGGTACACCGTGGCCGCGGTGGACAGCACGGCCGCGACCAGCGCGGCCTGCGCCCCGGGCCCCAGCAGCCGGTGCAGCGCCGCATAGACCAGCGCCGCCACCAGCGCCACCAGCCACCCGACGCCGGGAAAGTGTCCGCCGGCAGCGCGCAGCATCTGCGGGCTGAACCCCACCCACTGCGCCAGCCGGCCGGTGACCGGCACGCGCGTGAAGAACTGCACGGCCAGCAGGTAGTGGCGCAGGGCTTGCATGGGTCGCTACTCAAAAGATAGCTTGAGGTCTTGCTCGGGCAGCGTTTTCAGGATGTTTTGATCCTGGGATCACCGCTGTGCAAAGACGTTTTGCTATCACGAAGATAGCATCAAGCCCCGTTGCCCTGCAGGAACAGGCGATAGGCGGGGTTGTCCGTCTCCTCCACCCAGGGGTAGCCCAGGGCCTGCAGGAAGGCGTCGAAGGCGGCCGCATCGCCCGGCGGCACCTGCATGCCCACCAGGATGCGGCCATAGTCCGCGCCCTGGTTGCGGTAGTGGAACAGCGAGATGTTCCAGGTCGGCTGCATCAGGCTCAGGAACTTGAACAGCGCCCCGGGCCGCTCGGGGAAGGTAAAGCGCATCAGTCGCTCGTCGCGCGCCAGGTGCGAATGCCCGCCCACCAGGTGGCGCAGGTGCTCCTTGGCCATCTCGTCGTGCGTCAGGTCCAGCGCCGCAAAGCCCGCCTTGTGAAAGCTGCGCGCGATCTTCTCCGACTCACCCCGCCCGTGCGTGGTCAGGCCCACGAAGACGTGCGCGCGCTGCTCGTGGCTGATGCGGTAGTTGAACTCGGTGACGTTGCGCGGCCCGCCGGGCAGGGCGCCGACGACCTCGCAAAAGCGCTTGAAGCTGCCGCGCTCCTCGGGGATGGTCACGGCAAACAGGGCTTCGCGCTCCTCGCCCATCTCGGCGCGCTCGGCCACGAAGCGCAGGCGGTCGAAGTTCATATTGGCGCCCGAGAGAATGGCCGCGTAGGTTTGTCCGCGCGTCTTGTGCTGGGCCACGTACTGCTTGATGGCGGCCACCGCCAGCGCCCCGGCCGGCTCGACGATGCTGCGCGTGTCGACAAAGATGTCCTTGATGGCGGCGCACACGGCATCGGTGTCCACCAGCACGTAGTCGTCCACCAGCTCGTGCGCCACGCGGAAGGTCTCCTCGCCAACGAGCTTGACGGCCGTGCCGTCGGAGAACAGTCCCACGTCGGGCAGCTGCACCCGCTCGTGCGCGCGCACCGACTGCGCCATGGCGTCCGAGTCCTGCATCTGCACGCCGATCACGCGGATCTCCGGGCGCACCGCCTTGATGTAGTTGGCCACGCCCGCGATCATGCCGCCGCCGCCGATGGCGACAAACACGGCGTCCAGCCCCGTGCCCAGCTGCTGCACCTGGCGCAGCATTTCCATGGCGATGGTGCCCTGGCCGGCGATCACGTCGGGGTCGTCGAAGGGGTGCACGAAGGTCAGGCCCTGTTCGGCCTGCAGCCGCGCGGCGTGCTCGTAGGCGTCGGAGTAGCTGTCGCCGCTGAGCACCACCTCGCCGCCCAGCGTCTTCACCGCATCGATCTTGAGCTGCGGCGTGGTCGTCGGCATGACGACCACCGCGCGCGTGCCCAGGCGCGCGGCGCTCATGGCCACGCCCTGGGCATGGTTGCCGGCGGACGCGCAGATCACCCCGCGCGCCAGCTGCTCGGGCGGCAGCTGCGCCATCTTGTTGTAGGCGCCGCGCAGCTTGAAGCTGAAGACGGGCTGCTGGTCCTCGCGCTTGAGCAGCACCTTGTTGTGCAGCCGGCGCGAGAGCGCGCGCGCCGGTTGCAGGTCCGACTCCACGGCCACGTCATAGACGCGCGCCGTCAGGATCTTCTTCAGGTAGTCGAGGGGGGTCAGGTGCGGGGTCATCGGTCGCCAGGAATGCTGCGCCGCAGCAAGAGCGGCGCGGGGCGCCATCATAGTGAACGCCCCGGAGGCGCAAAAAACCGGAGCCAAAAAAAAGCCCCGGGCGGTAAGGCCCAGGGCTGAATCCATCCTTTGAGGAGATGGAGGAGACAAATGGTGCGGGCCGCCCCTGCGCCTGGCAGGGCTTGTACGGTCAACGCGTGGGGCGGATTGTAGCGCGGGGTTTGCTGCGTTGCAGCAAAATGCCCTGTCAGACAACAGCCAATTCACAGCCAATTTCTGGAGAACATCGAATGGAATGCACCGTCAGCTGGACCGGCGCCGCCGGCACGCAGTCGGCCATGGGCTTCATCGCGGAGACCGGCAGCGGCCACGTCCTGGCCATGGACGGCGCGCCCGACGCCGCCCGCCCGCACCTGGGAGGACAAAACCTCGCGCCGCGGCCCATGGAGACCGTGCTGGCCGGCACCGGCGGCTGCACCGCCTACGACGTGGTGCTGATCCTGCAGCGCGGCCGCCACGACGTGCGCGGCTGCAGCGTGCGCCTGTCGGCCGAGCGTGCCGAGACCGAGCCCAAGGTGTTCACGCACATCCACATGCATTTCACCGTGACCGGCAAGGGCCTTTCGCGCGAGGCGGTGGAGCGCGCCATCGCCCTGAGCCACGAGAAATACTGCTCGGCCAGCATCATGCTGGGCAAGACGGCGCAGATCACCACCGGCTTCGAACTGGTCGAGGCGTAATCGGCAGCCAGCGACAGGACGCAAGAGCGTCCCGTCCTTTCCTCACACGTAGTGCGCCGTGGTGGTCATGACCCGGGCCGCGGCGCGCATCAGCCAGCGCGCGGGCAGGGGCAGGGTCAGCGCGCCGGCCGCCTGCGCCTTGGTGGCGTGGCGCTCCTCGTCGGCCTGCATGCGCGCCACCACGGCGCGCGAGGCGCGGTCCTGCGCCGGCAGCCGCTTCAGGTGGCCCTGCAGGTGCTGCGAGACCTGGCGCTCGGTCTCGGCGACGAAGCCGAGGCTTGTCCGGTCGCTCACGCGCGCGGCCGCGAGGCCGATGGCAAAGGCGCCGCCGAACCACAACGGGTTGAGCAGGCTGGGCCGGCTGCCCAGCGCATCGAGGCGCTCGCGCGTCCAGGCCAGGTGGTCGGTCTCCTCGCGCGCGGCCTGCATCAGGTCGCGGCGCAGCGCCGCATCGCGCGTCACGCACGCCTGGGCGACGTAGAGCGCCTGAGCGCATACTTCGCCCACGTGGTTGACGCGCATCAAGGCGCCGGAGAGACGCTTGTCTTCAGGCGACAGCTCGTCTTGCTCCTGCACCTGCCGGGCCGGCGAGGCCTCGGCGGCGGCGGGAGAGGCAAACAGGGTGCGCAGGGCGGTGTCCGCAGCAATCAACAGGGCATCCATGGTGGTCCGGGTGGCTGAAAAAGCCCAGGTGGGGATGGGCGGCGCAAGGACAATGCGCCTGCTGCCGGTTGGGCGCAACGACAGAGGGCTTTTGCGGGTCCGAGGGCAATGTTGCACTCGAGCAACGAAACGCCGCTTTCCGGCCGATTGTGCGGGAATTTCTTTGCGTAACCCAGGCTGCTCTGTTGCAATAGCCTCCAACTTCCCCCCAGGAGGTTGGCCCGGGGAGCCGGCAAGGACATGCACGGGCAGCGCCCCCGCACATGAGCCCCCTAGAGATCCGTGGCCCTCTGTTTAACCTTGGAGTAACTCGCAATGAAGAAATCCCTGATTGCCCTGGCAGTGCTGGCCGCCTCCGGCACCGCGATGGCCCAGTCGTCGGTCACCCTGTTCGGTATCGTTGACGCCAACGTCACCCACGTGAACCATGCAACCGCCGCCGGCAAGAGCATGACGGGCATGGGCCACAGCGGCAACGCCACGAGCCGTCTGGGCTTCCGCGGCGTGGAAGACCTCGGCGGTGGCCTGAAGGCAGGCTTCTGGCTGGAAGGCGCCGTGTCCAACGACGACGGCAACGGCACCGGCGCTGGCGCTGGTCCCGGCTTCGCCTTCAAGCGTCGCTCCACGGTCAGCCTGATGGGCAACTTCGGTGAAGTGCGCCTGGGCCGCGACCTGGTGCCTTCCTACACCAAGGTCAGCTCGTACGACGTGTTCGGCCAGGTCGGCATCGGCCAGTTCATGGGCTGGAACACCTGGAGCCAGGTGTCCAACCTGACGCCTGCTGCTGTCGCTGCTGACAACGCCGACGCCAACGGCTTCCGCCAGAGCAACATGCTGGCTTACTACACCCCCAACTTCGGTGGTTTCACCGCTGGCCTGGGCTATGGCCTTGACGAGCGCACCGCCGGTGGCCACGCTGGCCGCTACATGGGTGGTTTCGTGGCCTATGACAACGGCCCCTTCAGCATCACCGGTGCCCTGGACCGCCGCGACGTGCTCTACACGAACGCTTTCGCTCCCCTGGCTGACGGCAAGAAGGACATGTACTCGCTGGGCGTCGCCTACGATGCAGGCATGGCCAAGATCAGCGCCATGGCACAGCAGACCCGCTTCAAGAGCATCCCCACGGCCACCGGCACCACCGACAACAAGGTCAATGCCTACCTGATCGGCGCTGCAGCTCCCGTGGGTGCTGGCCAGTTCCGCATCCAGTACGCCCTGTACGACCAGAAGGCCATCGACAGCAAGGCACACCAGCTGAGCCTGGGTTACGTGCACAACCTGTCCAAGCGCACTGCCGTGTACGGCACGCTGGCACACATCCGCAACAAGAACAACTCCAACCTGGCCCTGGCCAGCACGGGTGTGGCCAATGCGGGTCCTGGCGTTGGCAACAACCAGACCGGCCTGTCGCTGGGCGTGCGTCACTCCTTCTAAGGAAAAGGCTGGCTTGCCCAGCTTTACCTAGAGCAGAAACCGCCACCTCCGGGTGGCGGTTTTTTTATGTCTCCATCCCTCTCCTACGTAACAAAACCTAGGGTAAATGCCTGTGGCGAGGATGCCGACGCTGTCTTGTCCCCTTTGGGGGCATTTTTAAGAATGGAGCCTCTTCTCCTCCTTCTGTAAGAAAGACTCCCACCATGCGTCCTTTGGTCAAGAAAACTGCCGCCCTGGCCGCCCTTGCGGTCACGGCTCCCCTGCTGCACGCGCAAACCGGTGGCAGCAGCGTCCAGCTGTATGGCATCGTTGACGTGGCTGTGCGTCACACCAACCACGAGGGCCCTGCCGCCGACCGGTCCGTCACCCGCATGGTTGGCGGCGGCATGTCGCAAAGCCGCTGGGGCATCAATGTGACCGAGGACCTGGGCAGTGGGCTCAAGGCAATCGCCAACCTGGAAAACCGCATCGACGCCGACAGCGGCTCCGTTTCCACCCCGTTCTTCCAGCAGTCCTGGGTCGGCCTGCAAAGCAGCAGCTTTGGCCGCATCACGATGGGTCGCCAGTTCAACGTGTTGTTCGATGTGGTGACCTCCACCTACGCCTCGTTCCCGTACTCGCCCTACATGGACGCGTACAAGCCGGAAATCGGGATGTCGCTGGGCGCACGCGCCAGCAACATGATCAAGTACACGGCGGAGTTCGGCGCACTGCGTGGCGCCTTGCAGTACTCCTTCGACGAAGGCAACACGGTAGACAGAATGGGTGCCGCCGCGAGTGGGGCAGGGGCCGTCAAGACTGCTGGCGGCTATCTGCGCTACGGTGCTGGCCCGTTCGCCGCCGGCGGTGGCTACCAGCGCTCGACCTTGCCGGGCGGCACCCGGGTCGACGCCTGGACCCTGGGCGGCTCCTACAGAAGCGGTCCGATCTACGTGAACGCCGGTTATGCCGAAAACAAGCGCAAGGATGCCTTCGTCATGGGCACGGCCGGTGTGATCGACAGCGCGCTGCTGTCCAACTACTGGTCGGGCTCTTCCAACGGCGGGTTCATGCCGGGTGACAACACCAATCCGGGAACCGGCGGCAACCCTGCCAACATGATCAACCACGCAAACAAGCGCCAGATGTACAAGGTGGGCTTCGGCTACCAGGTCACGCCGCAGATGAATGCTGGCCTGCACTACTACCACGCGCGCCAGAGCGGCTCAGCCTCGGGTGCCTTCAACGGCAAGGCCCACTTCCTGGTGGGTGTGGTGGACTACGCTTTCTCCAAGCGCACCGATGTCTATGCGGCCGTGGATCACACCAAAGTCAACGGCGGCGGCGGAATGGCGCTGGACTCCAACGGCGCCCGCAACCGCACCGGCTTCACGGCCGGCCTGCGCCACCGCTTCTGATGACCCGGCGGGGCCGCCGGCCCCGCTACGACATCGCCAAAACCTCCCTCCTCGGGAGGTTTTCCATTTTGGGCGGCCGATAGGTCTGCCGGCTGCTCTGCGCCACGGGGCTTTCCCTAGCGAAAATGCCCCGGCCGCCTGCGGCATAGTAAGGCCCCCATGCTTGCCTTCATTCTTCGCCGCCTCGCGCAGGCCGTGGTCGTCATGGTCACGGTGGCCTTCGTCGCTTTCATGCTGTTTCAGTTCGTGGGCGACCCGGTGGTCATCCTGCTTGGGCAGGACGCCACGCCCGAGCAGATCGCCGAGCTGCGCGCCTCCCTCGGCCTGGACCAGCCCTTCGTCGTGCAGTTCTGGCACTTCCTGCTGAACGCGGCGCAGGGCGAATTCGGTCTCAGCCTGCGCCAGGGTGCCAAGGTCTCGCGCCTGATCGCCGAGCGCTTCCCGGCGACGTTCGAACTGGCCCTGGTGGCCGCCGTCATCGCGCTGCTGGTGGGCATCCCCATGGGGGTGTATGCGGCGCTCAGGCGCGGCAGCTTTCTGAGCCAGGTCTTCATGACGCTGTCGCTGCTGGGGGTGTCGCTGCCGACCTTCCTGATCGGCATCCTGCTGATCCTGATCTTCTCGGTCACGCTGGGCTGGTTTCCGAGTTACGGGCGCGGCGAGGTGACGCAACTGGGCTGGTGGAGCACCGGTCTGCTCAGCCCCAGGGGCTGGCACCACCTGGTGCTGCCGGCGGTCACCCTGGCCATCTTCCAGCTCACCCTCATCATGCGGCTGGTGCGCGCCGAGATGCTGGAGGTGCTGCGCACCGACTACATCAAGTTTGCGCGCGCGCGCGGCCTCACCGACCGGGCCATCCACTTCGGCCATGCGCTCAAGAACACGCTGGTACCGGTCATGACCATCACCGGCCTGCAGATCGGCGGCCTGATCGCCTTTGCCATCATCACCGAGACGGTATTCCAGTGGCCCGGGATGGGGCTGCTGTTCATCCAGGCCGTCACCTTCGCCGACATCCCGGTCATGGCTGCCTACCTGTGTCTGATCGCGCTGATCTTCGTCGTCATCAACCTGGTGGTGGATCTGCTGTATTTCGCCGTCGATCCGCGCCTGCGCGTCTCGGGCCGGGCGGCGGGGCACTGAAAACCATGCAGACACAGCAACGCTACAAGGCGGGGGGGCGCGCCTTTGCCCAGATCGCCCGGTTCCACCCCGAACTCACCGCGCTGCGCCGTGACCTGCACGCCCACCCGGAGCTCGGCTTCGAGGAGGTCTATACCGGCGCCCGGGTGCGCGAAGCCCTGCGCGCGTGCGGCGTCGACGAGATCCACGAGGGCATCGGCAAGACCGGCCTGGTCGGCATCATCCACGGCCGTGGGCGCGGCAGCAAAGCCATGATCGGCCTGCGCGCCGACATGGACGCGCTGCCCATGACCGAGCACAACGACTTTCCCTGGCGTTCGGCCAAAAGCGGCCTGATGCACGGCTGCGGTCACGACGGGCACACGGCCATGCTGGTGGGTGCGGCGCGGTATCTCGCCGCCACGCGCGACTTCGACGGCACGGCGGTGCTGATCTTTCAGCCGGGCGAGGAAGGCCTGGGCGGCGCGCGCGTGATGATCGAGGACGGCCTGTTCGAGCGTTGGCCGGTGGGGGCCGTGTACGCCATGCACAACTGGCCCGCCATGAAGCCCGGCACCGTGGGCCTGAACGACGGCGCCATGATGGCCGCCGCCGACCGCGTCACCATCGAAATTGCCGGCCGCGGCGGCCATGGCGCGCATGCCTACCAGACGGTGGACGTGGTGCTGGTGGCAGCGCACATCATCACCGCGGTGCAGGGCATCGTCTCGCGCAATGTGCGCCCGCTGGACAGCGCCGTCATCAGCCTGTGCGCCGTGCAGGCGGGCGACCTGGGCGCCTTCAGCGTGCTGCCCGGCACGGCGACTCTGGTAGGCACGGTGCGTGCCTTCGACCCGGCCGTGCAGGACATGGTCGAGCAGCGCATCAAGGAGCTGGCCAGCGCCATCGCCCTGGGCTTTGGTGCCACCGCCACCGTACGCTATGAGCGCATCTACCCGGCCACCATCAACACCCTGGCCGAGGCACGCTTTGCCGGCGATGTGGCGGCGGCCCTGGTGGGCGCGGACTGCGTGGAACGCGACCTCGAGCCCAGCATGGGCGCGGAGGATTTCTCCTTCATGCTGCAGGCCCGGCCGGGTGCCTACCTGCGTCTGGGCCAGGGCATGGGCGCCGGCCACAGCCTGCTGCACAGCAGCCGCTACGACTTCAACGACGACATCCTGCCCCTGGGGGCGGCGCTGCACGCCAGCCTGGTGGAGCAGGCCCTGCCGCTGGCGGCGGCCTGAAGGTGGACAGATGAGCTCCTTCCGATCCGCAGCGCTGTTTTCTCTTCCTCCCTCCCCTTCTGGGGGAGGGTGGGGGTGGGGGCCAGCGACGCTTGCCACACAAGCCGCGCGCACATCATTGCCCGACAGCCCCCATCCCCACCTTCCCCCAGAGGGGGAAGGAGCAAAAACCAAGACCCCTTCGATCTTGCAATGATCCCCACCCTCTCGCGCTGGTACGACAGCGACGTCGCCTACAGCTTCCGCTCCTCGCCCATGGCCATTTTGGCGGCCGTGATCGCTGCCGTGTGCATCGTCTGCGCGCTGTTCGCCGGCTGGGTGGCGCCGCACAACCCCTTCGACCTGGCCACGCTGGAGCTGGGCGATGCGCGGCTGCCGCCCGCCTGGATCGAGGGTGGCAGCACCAAGTACCTGCTGGGCACCGACGACCAGGGGCGCGACATCCTCTCGGCGCTGATCTACGGCGCGCGCATCTCACTGATCGTGGGTCTGGCGTCGGTGGCGATCTCGGTGGTCGTGGGCGTGGCGCTGGGCCTGTGGGCCGGCTTTGCCGGCGGCTGGGTCGATGCCGTGCTGATGCGCCTGTGCGACGTGATGCTGTCGTTTCCGGCCATCCTGATCGCGCTCCTGATTGCCGGCGTGGGCCGCGCGGTGTTCCCGGACGCGCCCGAGTCGCTCGCCTTTGGCGTGCTGATCCTGGCGATCTCGCTCACGGGCTGGGTGCAGTACGCGCGTACGGTGCGCGGCAGCACGCTGGTCGAGCGCAGCAAGGAATACGTACAGGCCGCGCGCGTCACGGGCGTGCCGGCGAGGCGCATCATGCGCCGGCACGTACTGCCCAACGTGCTGGGGCCGGTCATGGTGCTGGCCACCATCCAGGTGGCCACGGCCATCATCACCGAGGCCACGCTGTCGTTCCTGGGCGTGGGCGCGCCGCCCACCTCGCCGTCGCTGGGCACGCTGATCCGCATCGGCAATGACTACCTGTTTTCCGGCGAGTGGTGGATCACCGTCTTTCCCGGGGTCATGCTGGTATTGATCGCGCTGTCGGTGAACCTGCTGGGGGATTGGCTGCGCGATGCGCTCAATCCTCGCCTGCGTTGAAACGGGCGCCACCATGTCTCTTCTCGAAGTCAACCACCTGATCGTCGAATTCCCCAGCCGGCGCGGCCTGCTCCGTGCGCTGGACGACGTGAGCTTTTCCATCGCACCGGGCGAAATCCTGGGCGTGGTGGGCGAGTCCGGCGCGGGCAAATCGCTCACCGGCGCATCCATCATCGGCTTGCTCGAACCCCCCGGGCGTGTGGCGGGCGGGCAGATCCTGCTGCAGGGCGAGCGCATCGACCACCTGCCGCACGAGAAGATGCGTCATATCCGCGGCAAGCGCATCGGCGCCATCTTCCAGGACCCGCTGACCTCGCTCAACCCGCTCTACACCGTGGGCCAGCAGCTCGTCGAGACCATCCGCACGCACCTGCCGGTGAGCGCGTCCGAGGCGCGTGAGCGCGCGGTGCAGCTGCTCAGGGACACCGGCATCCCCGCCGCCGAGCAGCGCATCGAGCACTACCCGCACCAGTTCTCCGGCGGCATGCGCCAGCGCGTGGTCATCGCCCTGGCGCTGGCCGCCGAGCCGCAGCTGATCGTGGCCGACGAGCCGACCACGGCGCTGGACGTGTCCATTCAGGCGCAGATCATCCAGCTGCTGAAAAACATCTGCCGCTCGCGCGGCGCCGCCGTCATGCTGATCACGCACGACATGGGCGTGATCGCCGAGACCTGCGACCGCGTGGCCGTGATGTACGCCGGGCGCATCGCCGAGATCGGCCCGGTGCACGAGGTCATCAACCGGCCGGCGCACCCCTACACCGCCGGCCTGATGGCCTCGATTCCCGACATGGACAGCGAGCGCGAGCGCCTGGCCCAGATTGACGGTGCCATGCCGCGCCTGAATGCCATCCCGCCCGGCTGCGCCTTCAACCCGCGCTGCCCGCACGCGTTCGAGCGCTGCCGCATCGAGCGCCCCGACCTGCTGCCGGCTGGCGCCACCCGGGCCGCGTGCTGGCTGCACGCCGCCTACCGCAAGGAGCTCGCATGAGCGAACCGCATCTCCCTTCTGGCTTCAACTCCTTCCCCCTCTGGGGGAAGGCCGGGATGGGGGCCGGCCTCGTGGCAGGCGGTGGTGGTGGAGCAAGCGGCGCTGGCCCCCACCCCAACCCTTCCCCGGGGGGGGAGGGGGCAGGAAGGGCGCCGCTGGTGCAGGCGCGCGACCTGGCCATGACGTTCGACGTCTCGGCGCCCTGGCTCAACCGCGTGCTCGAGCGCCGGCCGCGCACCTTTTTGCACGCCGTGGACGGCGTGGGTTTCGACATCGAACGCGGCCAGACGCTGGCTCTGGTGGGCGAGTCGGGCTGCGGCAAGAGCACGGTGGCGCGGCTGCTGGTGGGCCTGTACGAGCCCACGCGTGGCGGCTTTGCCTTCGACGGCCAGGACGCCCATGCCCTCTACAGGGGCAGCGACGCCAAGGCGCTGCGCCGGCGCATCCAGATGATCTTCCAGGACCCCTACGCCAGCCTGAACCCGCGCTGGAAGGTGGCCGACATCATCGCCGAGCCGCTGCGCGAGCACGGCATCCTGAGCGCGAAGGCCGAGCTTGCCGAGCGCGTGGGCCAGCTGCTGCAGTCCGTGGGCCTGTCGCCGCAGGACATGGCCAAGTTTCCGCACCAGTTCTCGGGCGGGCAGCGCCAGCGCATCTCGATCGCCCGGGCGCTGGCCACCGAGCCCGAGTTCCTGGTCTGCGACGAGCCCACCAGCGCGCTGGACGTATCGGTGCAGGCGCAGGTGCTCAACATCATGAAGGACCTGCAGCGCCAGCGGGGCCTGACCTACCTCTTCATCAGCCACAACCTGGCCGTGGTGCGCCACGTGAGCGACCGCGTCGGCGTGATGTACCTGGGCCGGCTGGTTGAGCTGGCGGACAAGGCCCCGCTCTTTGCCGCGCCGCGCCACCCCTACACGCGCATGCTGCTGGACGCCATCCCCAAAATGCACGACACCGGCCGCGCGCGTACGCCCGTGCAAGGCGAGGTGCCCAATCCGCTCAACCCGCCCAGCGGCTGCGCCTTCAACCCGCGCTGCCCCTGGGCCAACGAGCGCTGCCGCGCCGAGCGCCCGCAGCTGCTGGACGCAGGCGATGGCACGCAGGTGGCCTGCCATGCGGTGCAGGAGGGGAGGATCGATTCCGCAGACCATTGAATATGTATGAAAAACGCCGCAAGACGTTGGTGGTAAAGGGCGTGCAGCTATGAAAATTGAAATGCTTGCGGCCAAGCTGCGCTTCGCTCTCCGGCTCCTTCCCCCGCTGGGGGAGGGAGCCGCAGCCTGGAAGGCGGCAGGGGATTCCGGCTCCCTCTCCCGCCTAGCGGCCCTGGCGGCCCTGGCCCTGGGCACCCTGCTTGCCGGCTGCGGCGGCTCTGGCCCCGTGCAGCCGCTGGCCAACAACCCCGCCTTCGAGCTCACGGTACTGCACATCAACGACCACCACTCCCACCTGCAGCCGCGCACCGCCACCGCGCAGCTCGATGACGGCAGCGGCCGGCGCGTGCCCGTGACCATGGAGGTTGGCGGCTTCGCCCGCGTGGTCGGCGCGCTGGAGGCGCTGTCCGCCGCCGCCGGTCCCCACGTGCTCAGGCTGCACGCCGGCGACGCGCTGACCGGAACCCTGTACTTCGAGCGCGCCGGCGCCCCGGGCGAGGCCGACGCAGCCCTCATGGAGACGGCCTGCTTCGACGCCTTCACCCTGGGCAACCACGAGTTCGACAAGGGTGATGCGGTGCTCAAGGGCTTTCTGGACCGCCTGGCCGCCGGCCGCTGCCCCGTGCCGGTACTCAGTGCCAATGTGCAGTTCGGTGCGGCCTCCGCCTTGCACGAGAGCCGCGCGCCCGGCAGGGTGCGGCCCTCGGTGGTCGTGCGGCGCGGCGGGCAGAGCATCGGCATCGTCGGCCTGACCGTGGCCTACAAGACCCAGGTGTCCTCCGCGCCTGACCCGGGCACACGTTTCGAGGACGAGGCCACGGCCGCCCAGCGCGAGATCGACCGCCTCACGGCGCGCGGCATCGACAAGATCATCCTCCTGAGCCACGTCGGCCACGAGGCCGAGCTGCGTCTGGCCGCGCGCCTGCGCGGGGTGGACGTCATCGTCGGTGGCGACTCGCACACCCTGCTGGGCCCGCCCGCCATGGCGCAGGCCGGCCTGGGCACGCCCACGGCGGACTACCCGGTGCGCACGCGCAATGCCGACGGCCAGCCGGTCTGCGTGGTGCAGGCGGCCGAGTTCTCGCAGGTGCTGGGCGAGCTGCGCGTGGCGTTCAATGCGCGCGGCAACGTGCTGTCGTGCAGCGGCACGGCGCATGTGCTGGTGGGCGAGGCCATGCGCGTGGACGGCCGGGAGCCAGCGCCTGCACTGGCGCAGCAGCTGGCCGCCAGCCGCGCGGCCACGGGCTTTCTGCGTGTGACAGAGCCCTCGGCCGCGGCCCTGGCGGCGCTGGCGCCCTTCGAGGCACGCGTGGCCACATTTGCGCGCACGCCCGTGGCCGTGGTGCCCTGGGAGCTGTGCGCGCGCCGCGTGCCGGGCGGGCCGGGCAGCGTGGACTGGGGCCGCTCCAGCGCCGCCTGCAACGCCGAAGGGCATGTCGATCGCTACGGCGGCGACATCCAGCAGCTCGTCGCCCAGGCCTACCTGGACGTGGCGCGCCTGCGCTACGGCGGCGCCGACGTGGCGCTGCAGCACGGCGGCGGCGTGCGCACGCCGCTCCTGGGTACCGTCACGGCCGGGCAGGTCATCGGCGTGCTGCCCTTTGGCAACACGTTGTGGCGCCTCACCGTGAGCGGCGCCGAGCTCAAGGGCATGCTCGAAGACGGCATCGAGGCCGTGTGGGGGCCGGGCGGCTCCACCGGGCCCTACCCCTATGCCGCCGGCCTGCGTTTCGAGGTGGACGCGAGCCGCCCGCGCGGCGAGCGCATCAGCGGGCTGCAGGTGCACGACCCGGCCAGCGACAGCTGGGACGCGCTGAACGCCACGCGCATGTACCGCCTGTTCGTGCCGCAATACACCGCGCGCGGCGGCGACCGCAACCTGACCCTGGCCGGCGTGCCGCCCGAGCGCCGGCTGGACATCGGCGTGCTGGACGCCGATTTGCTGCTGGACTGGATGGCGCAGCAGCCGCGCGATACTGCCACCGGCCTGCCGCTGCTGGCGCGCCTGCCGGACAGCCGCTACAGCACGCAGCGTTTCACCGACCGCTGATCGCCCGGCGATCGGCCCGAGACCCCCGGAAAGGAACCCACCATGAACCAGAACTTCAGCCTGAGCAGCCCCGACATTGCCGACGGCGCCAGCATCGATGCGCGCTTCGAATTCGACGACTTCGGCTGCGGCGGCGAGAACCGCTCGCCCGTGCTGCGCTGGCGCGGCGCGCCCGAGGGCACGAAAAGCCTTGCCGTGACCTGCTACGACCCGGACGCCCCCACCGGCTCGGGCTTCTGGCACTGGTACGTGATCGACCTGCCGGCCGGCACCACCGAACTGGCCGCCGACGCTGGCGCCAGGGGCGGTGCCAGCCTGCCCGCGGGCGCGCGCCATATCCGCAACGACTACGGCCAGTACGCCTGGGGCGGCATGTGCCCGCCGCCAGGCGACAAGCCGCACCGCTACATTTTTACCGTGCACGCGCTGTCGGTCGAACGCATCGACGTGCCCGACGACGCGCCGGCAGCGCTGGCCGGCTTCAACGTCAACGCGCACACGCTGGCCAAGGCCAGCTTCACGGCGACCTACGGCCGCGCGGGTTGAGACTTCGCCTCCTTCCCCCTCTGGGGGAAGGTTGGGATGGGGGCTGACTGGTTCTGGCGCAACGCGTCACGAGACCGCCCTCGCTGGCCCCCACCCCAACCCTCCCCCAGAGGGGGAGGGAGCCATGCCCGCTGAGACTCGGGCCCAGGCAGCCATCAATCCCATGGCAAAACGGGCCGTCAGGTATACCGCTTGGCCCGCAGGTTGTTCTTCATCTGCTGCAGCACCGGCTGCAGCGCGCTGCCGATGCGCAGCGCCACGCGCGTGGCCAGCACGTCGATGACCAGCAGGTGCAACAGGCGCGAGACCATGGGGCTGTAGCGGTCGTAGCCCTCCGGGTGGTCGGCCGCCAGGTGGATCTGGCACGAGTGCGCCAGGGGCGAGCCGCTGGCCGTGATGGCGATCGTCGTTGCGCCGCGCCGGCGCGCGATGTCGGCCGCGTCCATCAGGTCGCGCGTGCGGCCGGAGTTGCTGATGATCACGGCGCAGTCGCCCGGCTGCAAAAGCGTCGCGCTCATGACCTGCATGTGCCCGTCGCTCGTGCTGATGCTGGTGATGCCCAAGCGAAAGAATTTGTGCTGCGCGTCCTGCGCCACGATGCCCGAGTTGCCCGCGCCGTAGAACTCGATGCGCCGCCCGGTCTGCCAGGTCGCGGCGATCGCTTCGGCGGCGCGGTCCAGCGCCTGGACGCTGGCGGCATTGCGGTATTGCAGGAAGGCCGCCACGGCGTTGTCCACCACCTTGACCAGCACCTCGCCCGTGCCGTCGCCCGAATCGACGCTGCGGTGGATGAAGGGCACGCCCTCGCTCACGCTGCCGGCCAGGCGCAGCTTGAAGTCGGCCAGGCCCCCATAGCCCATGCTGCGGCAAAAGCGCACCACCGTGGGCTTGCTGACCTGGGCGCGTGCGGCGAGCTCGCGCACCGGCAGGCGGGCGAAGGCGCGCGGGTCGGCCAATACCAGGCGGGCCACGCGCTGCTCGGCCGGTGCCAGCGACGGCAGCGAGGCGGTGATGCGCTCTAGCATTCCTCGGCCCAGGTATTGCCGTCGCGCGCCACCAGGGCGCTGGCCGCGCCCGGGCCCCAGGTGCCGGGGGCATAGGGGCGCGGGCGCTCGCCGCGCGCGTCCTGCTGGCGCCACAGCTGCAGGATGGGTTCGACCCATTGCCAGGCCGCCTCCTGCTCGTCGGCGCGCACGAACAGGTTCAGCCGGCCGTCGATCACGTCCAGCAGCAGCCGCTCGTAGGCGCCCACGCGCTCGGCGCCGAAGCGCTGGTCGAAGTCCAGGTCCAGCTGCACGGGCGTGAGCGCCGGCGCGTCCAGCGCGCCCGCGCCGGCGCGCGGTTCGTGCGCGGCGGCCAACAGGTGCAGCGCCAGGCCGTCGCGCGGTTGCAGGTGAATGACCAGGCGGTTCGCGCCGCACACCAGCGGCGTGCGGTAGATGGGGTGTGGCGTGGGCCGCAGGTGGATGGCGATGTGCGCCTCGCGTGCGGCCAGGCGCTTGCCGGTGCGGATGTAGAAGGGCACGCCCGCCCAGCGCCAGTTGGCGATGCCGGTGCGCAGGGCGACGAAGGTCTCGGTGGTGCTGTCCGGGGCGACGCCCGTCTCGCCGCGGTAGGCGGGCACGGCCTGCCCGGCCAGCTGCCCGGCGCCGTACTGGCCGCGCACCACGTCCTGGGTCAGGCGCTCGGGCGTCCAGGGCAGGAGCGAGCGCAGGACTTTCAGCTTTTCATCGCGGATGGCGTCGGCATCGGCGTTGATGGGCGGCTCCATGGCGATGGCGCACAGCAGCTGCAGTGCGTGGTTCTGCACCATGTCGCGCAGGGCGCCGGTTTGGTCGTAGAAGGCGCCACGCGCCTCCACGCCCAGCTGCTCGGCGATGGTGATCTCGATGCTGGCGATGGTCTCGCGCCGCCACCAGGGCTCGAACAGCGCATTGCCAAAGCGCAGCGCCAGCAGGTTCTGCACCGACGGCTTGCCCAGGTAGTGGTCGATGCGGAAGATCTGCTGCTCGCCGAAGACGGCGCGCACGGCGGCGTTGATGGCCTGGTTGGAGGCCAGGTCGTGCCCCAGGGGCTTCTCCAGCACCACGCGGGTGCGGGGCGTGGCCAGGCCCGCGGCGTCCAGCTGCTCGCAGGCGGTGGTGAACAGCTGCGGGGCCGTGGCCAGGTACATGACAACCACGTCGGCGCCGCGTTCGTCCAGCCGCGCCTTCAGGCGCGCGTAGTCGCCCGGCTGGGTCAGGTCCATGCGCTGGTAGTGCAGGAGGGCGGCAAAGCGCGCCGATTCCTGTGGGCTCGGGCGCTTGTCGCTGTCCACCTCGGCCAGGCGCTCCCGGATCAGGGCACGGTACTGCGCGTCGTTCAGCTCCTCGCGCGCCACGCCGATGATGCGTCCGCCCGCGGGCAGCGTGCCGTGGCGGTGCGCCTGCAGCAGGCCGGGCAGCAGCTTGCGCCAGGCCAGGTCGCCCGTGCCGCCGAAAAGGACCAGGTCAAAGCTCATGGCCGGGCATGTTATCGAGTTTCATGTGCGGCCCTGGCCGACAGGGCGGCGCAAGGCAGGCGGCATACACTGCCTGCGCTTATCCAGAGGGCCGGCCGTTCACGGGTGGCCCCGCCCATGATTTGATGAGGGATGTGTCCAGATGAACCAGCTTGAGGCCCTGCGCCAGTACACCACCGTGGTCGCCGACACGGGCGACTTCCGCCAGCTCGCGCAGTTCCAGCCGCAGGATGCGACCACCAACCCGTCGCTGATCCTCAAGGCCGTGCAAAAGCCCGAGTACGCGCCGCTGCTGGCGCAGGCCGTGGCCGGCGGCGCCGGCCAGCACATCGACGCGCTGATGGACCGGCTCATCGTGCGCTTTGGCTGCGAGATCCTGCAGCTCATCCCCGGGCGCGTGTCCACCGAGGTCGATGCCCGCCTGTCGTTCGACACGGCGGCCACCGTCGAGCGCGCCGAGCGTCTGATCGCGCTGTACCGGGCCGAAGGCGTGGACCCGGCGCGCGTGCTGATCAAGATCGCCGCCACCTGGGAGGGCATCGAGGCCGCGCGCCTGCTAGAGCAGCGCGGCATCCGCACCAACCTGACGCTGCTGTTTTCCTTCGCCCAGGCCGTGGCCTGCGGGCAGGCCCGGGTGCAGCTGATCTCGCCCTTCGTCGGCCGCATCTACGACTGGTACAAGAAGCAGGCCGGCAGCAGCTGGGACGAGGCCGCCATGGCCGGCGAGAACGACCCGGGCGTGCAGAGCGTGCGCGCCATCTACCAGCACTACAAGCACTTCGGCATCGCCACCGAGGTCATGGGTGCGAGCTTTCGCAACGCCGGCCAGATCACGGCCCTGGCCGGCTGCGACCTGCTGACCATCGCGCCCGAGCTCATGGCCCAGCTGCAGGCCAGCGACGCGCCGCTGGCGCGCGTGCTCGACGCCGACACCGCGCGCACCCTGCAGCTTGAGCCCGTGCACTATGACGAGCCGGGCTTTCGCTATGCGCTCAACCAGGACGCCATGGCCACCGAAAAACTGGCCGAGGGCATCCGCGCCTTTGCCGCGGACGCGGCGAAGCTGGAGCAGCTCATGCAGGCGGCAGCGGCGGCATGAGCGCGGCGCCTGTTGCCCACGCCGACCCGCGCACGCGCTGCGACCGCACCACCGCCTGGGGGCGGCTGCAGGCGCACTACGCCCGGGTGGGGCGCTGCTTCGACCTGGGCGCGGCGTTCGACGCCGAGGGCGCTGCCCGCGTGCGCCACTTCAGCCAGCAGGCGCCGCACGTGTATGCCGACCTGTCCAAAAACCTGATCGACGTGCGCGCCGAGGCGCTGCTGCTGCAGCTGGCGCGCGAGTGCGGGGTGCAGCAGCAGCGCGACGCCATGTTCGCCGGCGCGGCCATCAACCACACCGAAGGCCGCGCGGTCATGCACTGGTTGTTGCGAAAACCGCCGCAAACCAAGGCAGGTCAAGGACTTTATGCTATAGATTTGGTGGCTGATGCCCTGCGCGAAGTGCACGCCACCCTGGACGCCATGCTCGCCCTGGCCGAGCAGGTGCGCGGCGACAGCGCCATCACCGACATCGTCAACATCGGCATCGGCGGCTCCGACCTGGGCCCGTCCATGGCGGTGAAGGCGCTCGACGACTTGCGCCCCCAGGGCAAGACGCTGCATTTCATCAGCAACGTCGATGGCATGGAGCTGGGCAGCCTGCTGCGCGGGTTGCGCCCCGAGAGCACGCTGTTCCTGATTGCCTCCAAGACCTTCACCACGGCCGAGACCATGACCAACGCGCAGGCCGCGCGCGACTGGTTCATTGCTCAGGGTGGCACCGACGTGGCGCGGCACTTCTGGGCGCTGACCACCAACAGGCCGGCCGCCGCCGAGTTCGGCATCGAGACCACGCTGGGCTTCTGGGACTGGGTGGGCGGGCGCTATTCGCTGTGGTCGTCCATCGGCCTGCCGATCGCGATTGCCATCGGCGCGGACCACTTCCGCCAGCTGCTGGCCGGCGCGCACGCCATGGACGAGCACTTTCGCACTGCGCCCCTGGAGCAGAACCTGCCCGTGCGGCTGGCGCTGCTGGACGTGTGGTATCGCAATTTCCACGGCTTTGGCAGCCGCTGCGTGGCGCCCTACAGCCACGGTCTGCGCCGGCTGCCGGCCTATCTGCAGCAGCTGGAGATGGAGAGCAACGGCAAGGGCGTGGACGCCGCCGGCGAGCCGCTGCCCTACGCCACGGCGCCGGTGGTCTGGGGCGAGCCGGGCACCAACGGTCAGCACGCCTTCTTCCAGATGCTGCACCAGGGACCCGACGTCATTCCCGTGGAGTTCATCGCCCTGCGCCGCCCCGGGCGCGACCTGCCCGGCCAGCACACGCGCCTGGTGGCCAACGCGCTGGCGCAGGCCAAGGCACTGATGCGCGGGCGCGCATCGCCGGACAACCCGCACCGCCACTTCGGCGGCAACCGGCCCAGCACCTTCCTGGTGCTGGACGCCCTGACGCCCGAGGCGCTGGGCGCACTCGTTGCCCTGTACGAACACCGGGTGTTCGTCTGCGGGGCGATCTGGGGCATCAACAGCTTCGACCAGTGGGGCGTGGAGCTGGGCAAGGTGCTGGCCCAGGGCCTGGAGCCGCGTCTGGCCAGCGGCGACGCGAGCGGCCTGGACGCCTCCACCGCCAGCCTGCTGCAGCGCCTGCTGTGACGGTGCGGGCCCGCCCGGCCCATGCCCGGTTTGGCGTCTTTTCCGACAAACCCGCTTTCGCCCGCTTCCCATAATGGGCCGCCAGGGCGGGGTTGCCACAAGGCCCCGCCGCCGGTGGCGCGGTTTGCTGCGCGCCCGGCATCCACCAGGGGCATGCACGGCCCGGAGAAAGGGGCTGGCCACGATGAGGCACGACGAAACGGGGCAGCGGCCGACCTGCTGCCCGGCGCACCCCGCGCTGCTCACGCGGCGCGAGGCGCTGGCACTGGCCGCCGCCGGCACCGCGCTGGCCGCCAGCGGCTGGCAACCGGGCGCAAGCGCCGCGCCGGCGGCCGCTGCCACCGCGGCTGCCGGGCCCGCGCTTGCGGGCGCCCAGGCGGCCTTCCTGGCGCTGTCGCAGCGCCTGACCGGCCACGACGATCTCGATGCCGAAACCGCCGCGCGCATCCACCAGGCCATGGCCGGGCGTTCGGCCGACTTCCCCGGCCAGAGCGAGCATCTGGCCCGCCTGGCGCAGGACGCCGCCTCGCCCGAGGCGGTGCTGGAGAGCGCTGCCGCTGCCGGCCTGCGCGAGACGGCGCTGGCCATCGTCGCGGCCTGGTACACCGGCACCGTGGGCAGTGATTCCAGCGGCACGGTGGTCGCCTACCGCAATGCGCTGATGTACCGCCCGGTCAGCGACGCCATGAGCGCGCCCACCTACTGCCCCGCAGGCCCCGCCTGGTGGACGCGCGAGCCGCCGCCCACCGGCGTCAGCGCGCCCGTCGAGCGCCCCGCCGGCCACGCGCCCACCACCGGCACGCCCGAGGAAAAGGAGCGCCCCGAAACCACCCCGCACGGCGAGCCCCAGGGCTCGGGCCACGTCCGCGCTTCCTGACGCCCTGAAAGCGCACGCACCCTTCCGTCCTCGCCCCTCGATCCTCCTCCCCGCCTGGCCACCCGGGCCTCCGCCACCATGAAAAAAGCCCCCGCACCCGTCTTCGATTCCACCGGCAACGCCACGGCCGACGTCGTCGTCGTCGGTTCGGGCGTGGTGGGCGCCATGGTGGCCGACCGGCTGGTGGCCCAGGGCCACTCGGTGCTGGTGCTCGAAGCCGGCCCGCGCATCGACCGCGCGCAGGCCGTGGAGAACTGGCGCAACATGCCCTTTGCCAACCGCGCGGGCTCGGACTTCCAGGGCCTGTTCGCCCAGTCGCCGCTGGCGCCCGCGCCGCTGTACTTCCCCAAGAACAACTACGTGCACCTGACCGGCCCCGATGGCGGCGGCTACGCCCAGGGCTACCTGCGCGTGGTCGGCGGCACCACCTGGCACTGGGCGGCCTCGTGCTGGCGCCACCTGCCGGTGGATCTGAAGATGCAGAGCACCTATGGCGTGGGGCGCGACTGGCCCATCGGCTATGACGAGCTGGAGCCCTACTACTGCCAGGCGGAAGAAGAAATGGGCGTGGCCGGCCCGCAGGACCCGGCGCTGCAGTCGCCCGCCGAGCGCAGCCGGCCCTATCCGATGGACATGATCCCCTGGGGCCATGGCGACCGGCGCTTCGCCGATGTGGTCAACCCCTACGGCTACCGCAGCGTACCCATCCCGCAGGCGCGCAACGTTGTGCCCTGGCAGGAGCGCCCGGCCTGCTGCGGCAACAACAACTGCCAGCCCATCTGCCCCATCGGCGCCATGTACAACGGCATCCACCACGTGCAGCGCGCCGAGGCGCGCGGCGCGCAGGTGCTGGCCGAGGCCGTGGCCTACAAGGTGGACACCGACGGCAACAACCGCCTCACCGCCGTGCACTGGTACGACAGCGCGCGGCGCTCGCACCGCGCCAGCGCCCGGGCCTTCGTCTTTGCCTGCAACGGCGTGGAGACGCCGCGCCTGCTGTTGCTGGCGGCCAACGCGGCCAACCCGCGCGGCATTGCCAACTCGTCCGACCAGGTGGGGCGCAACATGATGGATCACTCGGGCTTTCACTGCACCTTCCTGGCCAGCGAACCCATCTGGACCGGGCGCGGGCCGGCGCAGAGCAGCTGCCTGGTGGGCCCGCGCGATGGCTGGTTCCGCTCGCAGTATTCGGCCAACAAG
Organism: Melaminivora sp.; assembly: GCF_032059615.1. Classification (NCBI taxonomy): domain Bacteria; kingdom Pseudomonadati; phylum Pseudomonadota; class Betaproteobacteria; order Burkholderiales; family Comamonadaceae; genus Melaminivora; species Melaminivora sp. The sequence goes on from NZ_DAMCAM010000009.1 coordinate 54,375, forward strand.
ATCATCCTGAACAACATCAGCCGCGTGGCCGCGGCCACCACGCAGGCGCTCAAGCTGGGCCTGGTGGGCCGCGCGCTGGACGAGGAGATCCGCCGCCGCGCCGCCTACGGCGTGGACCTGTCCATCAGCCTGGAACCGCTGCCCGACCCCAATAACCGCCTGACCCTGAGCGAGACGCGCCGCGACGGCCACGGCCTGGCTTGCCCCGACATCCGCTACGACGTGGGCGACTACGTGCGCCGCGGCGCCGAGGAGTCGCACAAGCAGCTGCGCCACATCGGCGAGCTGTTTGGCGCGGTGGAGTTCGAGATCACCGACAAGCTCAACGCCAACAACCACATCATGGGCGGCACCCTCATGGGCGCCGACCCGAAGGACTCGGTGGTTGATGGCGACTGCCGCGCGCACGACCACGCCAACCTGTGGCTGCCCGGCGGCGGCGCCATGCCGTCGGCCAGCGTGGTCAACAGCACGCTGTCCATGGTGGCGCTGGGCCTGAAGTCGGCCGACGCGGTGCTGCGCGCGCTGCGCCAGGAGTGAGCGCCATGCAGCGTCCTGCCCTCACCGTCATCGCCCTGCGCGCAGCACGCGCCCTGGCTGGCGCTGCGCTGCTGGCCGCCGCGCTGCCGGCGCCGGCCGCCGCGCCCGACCCGGCCCTGGTCGAGCGCGGCAAATACCTGGCCACCGCCGCCGACTGCACCGCCTGCCATACCGCCCCCGGCGGCGGCAAGCCGTTTGCCGGCGGCTACAGCATCGCCTCGCCCCTGGGCGCCATCGTGGCGACCAACATCACGCCGTCGCGCACGGCGGGCATCGGCAACTACACCGAGGAGCAGTTCGCCCGCGCACTGCGTCAGGGCGTGCGCGCCGATGGGGCCCACCTGTACCCGGCCATGCCCTACACCGCCTACACGCTGCTGGCCGACGAGGACGTGCGCGCGCTCTACGCCTATTTCATGCTGGGCGTGCAGGCCGTCAACGAGGAACTGGCCGAGGCCACACGGTTGCCGTATCCGTTTCGCGTGCGCGGCCTGATGGCGGTGTGGAACGCGCTGTTTCTGGACGACCGGCGTTTCGAGCCCGATGCCGGGCAGTCGCAGCAGGTCAACCGCGGCGCCTACCTGGGGCGGGCGCTGGCGCACTGCAGCACCTGCCACACGCCGCGCAACATGTTCATGGCCGAGCAGGGCGGACTGCAGCTGGCCGGCAGTCCGCTCGGGCCCTGGTACGCGCCCAACATCACGCCGCACGCCAACGGCCTGCAGGGCTGGAGCGAGCAGGAGGTGGTGCAGTACCTGCGCACCGGCCAGGTGCCGGGCAAGGCGCAGGCCGCCGGGCCCATGGCCGAGGCGGTGGAGCACAGCCTGCAATACCTGCGCGAAGACGACCTGCAGGCCATTGCCGCCTGGTTGCGCACCGTGCCGGCCCATGCGGGGGAAGGCGGCGACACGCCGCCCTTCGCCCGCGGCGCGGCCCATGACCTGGAACCCGCCTTGCGCGGACGCGACGGCCCCAACGCCCTGGCCAGCCTGGACAGCGGCGCCAAGCTCTACAGCGGCAACTGCGCCAGCTGCCACCAGCCCGACGCCCGGGGCAGCGACGGCCAGGCCTACCCGGCGCTGTTCCACAACACCGCCACGGGCGGCGCGCGCGCGGACAACCTGGTGGCCGCCATCCTGCTCGGCGTGCAGCGCACGGTCGACGGCAAGCAGGTGCTGATGCCGCGCTTCGACGAGCGTTCCAGCGTCAACCGCCTGTCGGACGAGCAGATCGCACAGATCGCCAACCACGTGCTGCAGCAGCACGGCAACGCGGCGCTGCAGGTCTCGGCCGCCGACGTGGCGCAGGCCCGGGCGGGTGGCGCGCGGCCCTTCCTGGCCGAGGTGCAGCCCCTGCTGCTGCCCGTGGGGCTGGTGGCGCTGGCGCTGCTGCTGGCCCTGGCGGTGTGGCTGACGGCCTGGGTGCGGCACCGGCGGCGCAGGACAGGCCCGGCCCGCTGAGGCCGCAGGCCGCCCAAAGAAAAACCCCGCGGGTCTTGCGACGCGCGGGGTTGGTGTCTGCCGAAGGGGCAGGGGGCGGGCAGCCCGTGCGGGCCGCCCGGGCCGGCATTACATGCCCATGCCGCCCATGCCACCCATGCCGCCCATGTCGGGCATGCCGCCGCCGGCGGACTCTTCCTTCGGTGCCTCGGCGACCATGGCTTCGGTCGTCAGCAGCAGCGAGGCGACGGACGCAGCGTTCTGCAGCGCGGTGCGGGTCACCTTGGTCGGGTCCAGAATGCCCATCTCCAGCATGTCGCCGTAGGTGTCGTTGGAGGCGTTGTAGCCAAAGTTGCCGGAGCCTTCGAGCACCTTGTTCACCACCACCGAAGGCTCGCCGCCGCCGTTGGCCACGATCTCGCGCAGGGGCGACTCGATGGCTTTGAGCACCAGCTTGATGCCGGCGTCCTGCTCGGCGTTGTCGCCCTTGAGGTCACCGATGGCCTGGCGTGCGCGCAGCAGCGCCACGCCGCCGCCAGCGACGATGCCTTCTTCCACGGCAGCGCGGGTGGCGTGCAGGGCGTCTTCCACGCGCGCCTTCTTTTCCTTCATCTCGACTTCCGTCGCGGCCCCGACCTTGATCACGGCCACGCCGCCAGCCAGCTTGGCCACGCGCTCTTGCAGTTTCTCGCGGTCGTAGTCGCTGGTGGCTTCCTCGATCTGCACGCGGATCTGCTTGACGCGCGCCTGGATGTCGTCAGCGTTGCCGGCACCGTCGATGATGATGGTGTTTTCCTTGCCCACTTCGATGGTCTTGGCCTGGCCCAGGTCGGCCAGCGTCACCTTCTCCAGCGACAGGCCCACTTCCTCGGCGATCACCTTGCCGCCGGTCAGGATGGCGATGTCTTCCAGCATGGCCTTGCGGCGGTCGCCGAAGCCAGGAGCCTTGACTGCCACGACCTTCAGGATGCCGCGGATGGTGTTCACCACCAGGGTCGCCAGGGCTTCGCCCTCGACTTCCTCGGCAATGATCAGCAGGGGACGGCCGGCCTTGGCGACCTGCTCCAGCGTGGGCAGCAGGTCACGGATGTTGCTGATCTTCTTGTCGAACAGCAGCACGAAGGGGTTGTCCAGCATGGCGGCCTGCTTCTCGGGGTTGTTGATGAAGTAGGGCGACAGGTAGCCGCGGTCGAACTGCATGCCTTCCACGACGTCCAGCTCGTTGTCCAGGCTCTTGCCGTCTTCGACGGTGATCACGCCTTCCTTGCCGACCTTGTCCATGGCGTCGGCAATGATCTTGCCCACCGACTCGTCGGAGTTGGCGGAGATCGAGCCCACCTGGGCGATTTCCTTGGAAGTGGTGGTGGCCTTGGACTGCTTCTTCAGCTGCTCGACCAGGGCGACCACGGCCTTGTCGATGCCGCGCTTCAGATCCATCGGGTTCAGGCCGGCGGCCACGTACTTGGAGCCTTCGCGCACGATGGATTGGGCCAGCACCGTGGCGGTGGTGGTGCCGTCACCGGCGATGTCGTTGGTCTTGGAGGCCACTTCCTTCACGAGCTGGGCGCCCATGTTCTGCAGCTTGTCCTTGAGCTCGATTTCCTTGGCCACGGACACGCCGTCCTTGGTCACCGTGGGGGCGCCAAAGGAACGCTCGAGCACCACGTTGCGGCCCTTGGGGCCCAGGGTCACCTTGACCGCATTGGCCAGGATGTTCACGCCTTCAACCATGCGGGCGCGGGCTTCGCCACCGAAAACTACGTCTTTTGCTGCCATTTTTGGCTCCTCAAGAATGTGGGTCAAATCGGCTGCAAACGCTTGTCTGGCAAGCGCTGGCAGCTATGAAAATTCATGGGTCTGCGAGGTGGGAGAATTACTTCTCGACCACTGCGAACAGGTCGTCTTCCTTCATGACCAGCAGTTCGTCGCCATGGACCTTGACGGTCTGGCCGCTGTACTTGCCGAACAGCACGCGGTCGCCGACCTTCACGTTCAGGGCGACCACTTCGCCCTTGTCGTTCTTCTTGCCTGGGCCCACGGCCAGCACTTCACCCTGATCGGGCTTCTCGGCAGCGTTGTCGGGGATCACGATGCCCGAAGCGGTGGTGGTCTCGCTCTCGATACGCTTGACGATCACGCGATCGTGCAGGGGGCGAAGGTTCATGGCTCTCTCCTGTGTGCAAAAAGGTTGCGGACAAACAAGGCGCCCGCGGGTGGGCGGGCGCTGGTGATTGCAGCAGCGAGGTTTGTTAGCACTCAGCTGCTTCGAGTGCTAATGATAGGGGCATTTACGCTGTTTTCAAGAGGGCACGGCGCTGCGGCCAATGCACGAAAGTAGGAAATTACAAGACAAAAACAGCCCTTGGCCTTGTCAGACAAAGGTGTGCAGCTATGCTTTTTATTGCCCGCCGTCCAGAAAGGCGTCGACCAGTGCATGGTGCTGCGACACGTTCAGCGCTGGCGCATGTCCGTAGTCCGGCACTTCGACTACTTGCAGGAGGCTTGCGCCCGGGTGCCGCCTCGTGCCCGAGGGCGTCAAGGGTCTGCTCCGGCCAGGGCGCCATTCAGGCGCAGGAAATGGTCCAGGATGTGAAAGTGGTCGTCATGAAACTGCGCCTCCAGCCCTGCCAGCTGCGCAATTTCCACCCAGCGGGCTTCGCTCGCGTCATCGCCGCCGCGCACTTCGGGTAGGGGGGCGCCGGTGCCCAGGTCGAAATGATGCACGTGGCCGATGACGCGGCCGCGCTGGCTGCGGCCCGGATGGTCGAACACGGACACCCCTTGCAGGGCGGCACGCATGGCGGCTTCGTCCAGCGGCCAGTGCGTCTCCTCGGCCAGCTCGCGCAGGCAGGAGCGCCACAGCGTCTCGTCCGGTTCGATGAAGCCGCCGGGCAGTGCCAGCAACCCGCGCCCTGGCGCATGGGCGCGGCGGACGAGGAGCACCCGGCCGGCGGCCTGCACCAGCGCGTCCACGGTGACGAAGACCGGTGGATAGGGCGCGCAGGCCCAGGCGGCGCGGTAGTCGCGCAGCATGCGCCATTCCTGCTGCAGCGCGGCATGGACGGGTGTAGCCTGCAGGCCCTGCAGCAGCGCCCGCGTACTCGCCGGCAGGCCCGGCAGCAGCGGGGCGAGTGCCTCAGGCTCGCCGCCCAGCCAGGCATCACGCACGGCGGTGGCGTCCATGGCGTTCTGGCGGGGCAGGCTGACCAGGTCCCAGCCCGGAAACCACGTCAGGTAGCTGCTGCTGGCGTCCTTGAAATGCCCAACCAGCGCGACACGGGCGCCCGCCGGTGCATGCAGGGCCACGGCGGCCTGCACGGCCGCGCTCCAGCGGGACTGGTCGTAGTAGTCGCGCACGGGCACCGCCACGAGCCGCTGCGCCTCCTGTGTCGGCAGCGCTCCGCGCAGCATGGCCTCGCGCTCCTGCCAAGTGAAGGGGTTTCTGGGGGTGCGCGCCTGGTGGGCCGAACCCAGGACGACGATGACCTGACGTGCCTGCGCCAGTGCCGCGCACACCAGGGCTAGGTGCCCGGCGTGCACGGGCTGGAAGCGTCCGATCAGGACGGCGATGTCATGCATGGGAGCGCCGGACGCGGGCCGTGTCAGGGCTTGCGCGCCGCGATGGGCATTTGCCAGCCCCGGCTGCCAAAGCTGCGCGGGCGCAGGCGCAGGCTGGGCGCCGCCTGGTGGCGCTTGTATTCGCTGCGCGCCAGCAGGCCGCGCACGCGCTGCACCAGTGCGCGGCCGTCCTCGTCCTGCTGCAGACGGCCCACGAAGTCCTGGGCCGACTCGTACTGCTCGCGGGGCAGCAGAGGGCCCTCGATCAGCAGCTTGAGCACTTCGTCCAGGACCGGGTAGGGCGGCAGGCTGTCATCGTCGCGCTGGCCCGGGGCCAGCTCGGCCGAGGGGGGTTTGTCGATGATGGCGGCGGGCACCAGCTCGCGCCCGGCCTGGGCGTTCAGATGGCGCGCCAGGGCAAATACCTCCGTCTTGTACAGGTCGCCCAGCAGCCCCAGGCCGCCATTGGTATCGCCGTAGAGCGTGCAGTAGCCCACGGCGATCTCGGATTTGTTGCCCGTGGTCAGCAGCAGATGGCCCCAGGTGTTGGAGTACTCCATCAGCACCGTACCGCGGATGCGTGCCTGCAGGTTCTCGGCCGCCAGGCCCGCCAGGGGCTGGCCGAAGCTGCGTTCGAACTGTGCGGCGAACGTGGCCGCCAGCTCGGCGATGGGGTGCGACTGCAATTCGATGCCCAGGTTGCGGCACAGCGCCACCGAATCATCGACCGAGCCACTGCTGGAATAGCGCGAGGGCATGGTGACGGCGGCCACCTTGTCCGGCCCCAGGGCCTGCACGGCCAGCGCCAGGGTGAGGGCGCTGTCCAGCCCGCCGGAGCTGCCCACCAGCACCCGCTCAAAGCCGCAGCGGCGTGCGTAGTCCGCCAAGCCCAGCACGATCTGGCGCCGGTAGAACTCCATGACCGGCAGCCCGTCCTTCGGGACGGGGGCCAGGGGCTCGCCCTGCGCGCCATGCAGCTGGCCTTCGCCAGTGAGCACCAGGTGCGGGGAATCTTCCTCGAAACGCCGGGCTTCGAAGACCACGCCCGCGCCCGGCTCGGCAGCCAGGGAGCCGCCGTCATAGACCAGGTGGTCATGCCCGCCCACTTGGCTGACGCTGAGCACCGGGGCGCTGGCCTGCTCGGCCAGGCGTGCCAGCGCCGCATGGCGCCGGACGCGCCGGCCCAGGTGGCTGCTGCTGGCATCGAGGTGCACCAGCAGGTCGGGCATTGCCTGGACGAGGCGCTCGCACGGCCCGGCCAGGGGCGCGTCCGGCGCGTCCGTGCCCGCTTCGGCGCCGACCAGAAAGCCCACGCGCAGCCCGCCCAGGCGCAGCATGCGAGGGGCCTCGGGGGCCGGCGCCAGGTGTTGTGTCTCGTCGGCGTCGCCGCCGGGCGAAAGGACCTGGCGGCCAAACGACAGCAGCGTCTCGCCCGCCTTGAGCACCAGCACGCCGTCGAGCCACGGCGCGCCCGGGCCGGAGGAGGGCAGGGGCGTGCCCAGCACCCAGTGCAGTGCCGGCAAAGCGGCGCTTTCCTGGCGCAGGCGCTGCAGGGCCTGCTCCAGGCGGTGGGCGAATGCGGGCTCGCCCAGCAGGTCGGCCGGCCACCAGCCGCACAGCGCCATCTGGCTGAAGACCACCATGTCCGAGCCCTGGCCGGACGCCTCCCGCGCGGCGGCGATCATGCATTCGGCATTGCCTTCGATGTCGCCAAGGGTGAAATTGCGCTGGGCCAGAGTGATATGGAGCATGGCAGTCGATGGTTCAGGCAGCGGGGCGTGCGTGCCGGTGAGCCGCCGTCATCGCAAGGCCTTGCGCGCCGCACCCACCCCCAGCATCGCCAGCACCACGAACAGCACCGTGAGAGCCAGGAACAGGAAGAACAGGATCTTGGCGATGCCGGCACTGCCGGCTGCGATGCCGGTGAAGCCGAGCGCGCCGGCGATGAGCGAGATGATGGCGAAGATGATGGCGTATTTGAGCATGGGAGCCTCCTGACGGGTGGATTGCCGCGTGCTGCGGTCAGGCCAGCTTAAGAGGCCGCCCAGGCCCCGCCCGTCGTCCGGCCGGGACCGCGCGCGTAGGAATCCCTTGACACGCGACCCCGGCGGCGGGTTCTCCAGGGCCTACAAACCTGCCGCTTGGCGCAGGGCGGCTGCGCGGTCGGTGCGCTCCCAGGTGAACTCGGGCTCCTCGCGGCCGAAGTGGCCGTAGGCCGCGGTTTTGGTGTAGATCGGGCGCAGCAGGTCCAGCATCTGGATGATGCCCTTGGGCCGCAGGTCGAAGTGCTCATGCACCAGGGCGGCGATCTGCTCGTCGGGAATGACGCCCGTGCCTTCGGTGTAGACGGTGATGTTCATCGGCCGCGCCACGCCGATGGCGTAGGCCACCTGGATCTGGCACTGGCGCGCAAGACCTGCGGCGACGATGTTCTTGGCCACATAGCGCGCGGCGTACGCCGCCGAGCGATCGACCTTGGTCGGGTCCTTGCCGCTGAATGCGCCGCCGCCGTGCGGGCAGGCGCCACCGTAGGTGTCCACGATGATCTTGCGGCCGGTGAGGCCGCAGTCGCCCTGCGGCCCGCCGATGACGAAGCGCCCCGTCGGGTTGATCAGGTACTTGGTGTCCTGCAGCCAGTCTTTGGGCAGCACCGGCTTGATGATCTCCTCGACCACGGCCTCGATGAAGCTGGCCTTCAT
>NZ_DAMCAM010000010.1:0-59411 GCF_032059615.1 Melaminivora sp.
GCAGGTCGGCGGTGACGCGCTCGCCCAGCCAGCTCATGGCGTAGTAGCGCCCGGCGGAGAACACGCCCACGGCCACCGCCACGCCGAACAGCAGCGCGAAGTGCGCGCGCAGTGCCCCGGCGTCGCCGCCGCCAGGCAGGCCCTGGTCGATCAGCTGGCGCAGCGCCAGCGGAAAGGCCAGCGTGGACAGCGCCGCCAGCAGCAGCAGCGCCAGCGCGGCGGCGATGGGCCAGCGGTAGGGCCGCAGGAAGGGCAGCAGCGCACGCAGGGCGCGCGGCTGGCCGCGCGTGCCGGGCGCGGCAGCAGTGGGGGTGGGGGTGGAGACGGGCGCGCCCGGCGGGCGGGTTGACGTGTGGGCCATGCAGGTGCGGACGTTACCGGCAAAAACACAAGCCCGCGCGCCCGGGCGGCTTCAGTGCCCCGGCGGCTGCCGGTGCGACAGAAAGAAGCGCAGCATCTCCGCGCTCGCATCCACCCCGCCGGCCGTGAAGCTGCCGGCCGCGCTGCCCCCCGACCAGGCATGACCGGCCCCGTGCAGCTGCCAGTATTCGACCGGGGCGCCGCCGCCACTTGCGGCCACGATGGTGCGCGTGAAGCGCTGGCCGCCCGGGGCGCGGCCCTCGGTGGTCTGCGCCGGGTGGCCGCCGGGCGCGGCTCCCGCCACGGCCGCGCCGTTGGCGGGGTGAACGGTGGAGTCCGCGTCGCCATGCAAAACGATGAGCGGGCGCGGCGCCGGCGCGCCCGCCCCGGCCGCGGGCGCCGCGCCGCTGCGCATGGCGGCCAGGGCCGATGGCAGGTCGGTGGCCGCGCCGGCCACCAGGCCGGAATGCACGCCCACGGCGGCAAACAGTTCGGGGTAGGCCCGCCCCAGGATGTCGGCCATGGCCCCACCCGCCGACAGCCCGGCGACATAGACGCGCGCCGGGTCGGCGCCGTACTCGGCCAGGATCTTTTGCGTCAGGCTGGCCAGCAGCGCCGGCTCGCCACGGCCGCGCTGCTGGTGCTGCGGCTTGAACCAGTTCCAGCACCGCTGCGGGTTGGCGTGCGGGTTCTGCTCGGGGTAGAGCACCAGCATGCCCGCCTCGCGCGCCAGCGCGTTCATGCGCGTGCCGGCGGCAAAATCGTCCGCATCCTGGGTGCAGCCGTGCAGCATCAGGACCAGCGGGCGCGGCCCGGCCTGCCCCGGCTGGCCGGGCGGTACATACAGCCGGTAGGCGAGCTGGCGGCCCTGGTGGGAATAGCTGGCGCGCAGCCATTGCTCGGCGCCCGACGAGGGCGCGGGCTCGGCTGGGGCGGCGTCGGCCGGCGCCTGCCCTGCAGGTTGCCGAGGTTCGTCGATCACGCGGGACTCGACGTCCAGGACCCGGCCCGCGCCGGGGCGCTGCGGCGGCGGCGCGGAGCGGCCGGGCGCCGGGGCGCCCTCGCCGCCGCGCAGGGCGCGCTGTATCAGCTCGGTGGCCGCCATCAGGTTGCCGCCCTGCGTCAGGCGCGCAGCCTCGCCGAGCATGTCGTGGAAGGGATGGTTCATGGATGGTTTCTTGCAGCGCCTGATGCGCCAGTTCTGGAAGGAGATCGGGGGGCAGGGAGGGCCCCCGGCAACCCGCTGCGCCGAAGCGCGGACTTGCCATGTTCCCGTGGCGGGCCGCCCCCGGATGAGGTCGGCCGTCGCCAGGTGCTGTAGTCCCGGCGCCCTCATCATGGGGCACGCAAGGCCCCGGCGCAGCGCCGCGCGCCTTCGTCCCTTCATGGTGCCCCGATACCCTTTCCCTACGCCCAACCCCTGGTTTTTATGTAAGCAAAAACCACTATCATCCGCCGGTCATTCCCGATGGGCAGCCCTCGCCCCCTGCCCGCCCCTCAAAAAACACGCCCCCTTCAGCACCCATGACCCTCGACCAGGCGCACATCGCCATCATCGGCCTGGGCTATGTCGGCCTGCCCCTGGCCGTCGAGTTCGGCCAGCACCGCCCCGTGCTGGGCTTCGACATCAACCCGCGGCGCATCGCCGAGCTGCAGGCCGGCCAGGACCACACGCTGGAATGCACGCCCGAGCAGCTGCAGGCCGCCCGGCACTTGCGCTACAGCTGCGACACGCAGGAGCTGAAAGACTGCCAGGTCTTCATCGTCACCGTGCCCACGCCCGTGGACGGCGCCAACCGGCCGGACCTGACACCCCTGGTCAAGGCCAGCCAGACCGTGGGCGCGGCACTGAAACCCGGCGACGTGGTCATCTATGAATCCACCGTCTTCCCCGGCGCGACCGAGGAAGTGTGCGTGCCCGAGCTGGAACGCGCGAGCGGCCTCACGTTCAACCAGGACTTCTACTGCGGCTACAGCCCCGAGCGCATCAACCCCGGCGACAAGGAACACCGCCTGCCCACCATCAAGAAGGTGACCAGCGGCAGCACCCCCGAGGTGGCCGACGCGGTGGATGCGCTCTACGCGCAGATCATCACTGCCGGCACGCACAAGGCCAGCAGCATCAAGGTCGCCGAGGCCGCCAAGGTCATCGAGAACACCCAGCGCGACATCAACATCGCGCTGATGAACGAGCTGAGCCTGATCTTTGCCCGCTTAGGCATCGACACGCTGGAGGTGCTGCACGCCGCCGGCACCAAGTGGAACTTTCTGCCCTTCCGCCCCGGGCTGGTGGGCGGGCACTGCATCGGCGTGGACCCGTACTACCTGACCCACAAGGCGCAGGAAGTGGGCTACCACCCCGAAGTCATCCTGGCCGGCCGGCGCGTGAACGACAACATGGCCTGCCACGTGGCCGACGAAACCATCAAATGCATGCTGCGCAAGGGCCTGCCCGTGCTGCACAGCAAGGTGCTGGTGCTGGGCCTCACGTTCAAGGAAAACTGCCCCGACCTGCGCAACACCAAGGTGGTGGACATCGTGCGGGCGCTGCAGCGCTACAACGCCCAGGTGGACGTGTACGACCCCTGGATCGACGTGCAGGAGGCGCAGCAGGAATACGGCCTGCAGTGCCTGCCCGACATGCCCGCCCCCGGGCAGTACGCCGCCATCGTGCTGGCCGTGGGCCACCAGCAGTTCGTGGCGCTGGGCGCAGAAGGCATCAAGGCGCTGGGCCGCAGCGGCGCCGTGCTGTTCGACGTGAAATCCATCCTGCCCCTGGGCGCCGCCGACCTACGCCTGTAGGCAGGCCTGTCACCGGCGCACGGCGGGCTAACCGCCGGGCGCCGTCGCCAATGTGAATCAAATCGCCCTCTAGCCCTTGCTGGACAAGCGCCGGCAGCTACCAAAATGCAAGCAAACTCCGCCCCCGAAGCACCCCTGCCGCCCGCCTACCAGGCCGTGCAAAACCAGCTCAAGGCCCAGCCGCGCACCTGGCTGGTCACCGGCGTGGCCGGCTTCATCGGCAGCAACCTGCTGGAAACCCTGCTGCAGCTGGACCAGCGCGTCGTGGGACTGGACAACTTCGCCACCGGCCACCAGCGCAACCTGGACGAGGTGCAGACCCTGGTCACCCCCGCGCAGTGGGCGCGGTTCCACTTCATCGAAGGCGACATCCGCAACCTGGACGACTGCCGCCGCGCCCTGGTCTTCCCTGCCTCCCCGTCCCCTCACCCTCTCCCCCTGGGAGAGGGCCGGGGTGAGGGCCCGCCCGCCGAACCAACCCCCGTCGACTACGTCCTGCACCAAGCCGCCCTCGGCAGCGTCCCGCGCAGCATTGAAGACCCCATCACCACCAACGCCGCCAACATCACCGGTTTTCTGAACATGCTGGTGGCTGCGCGCGACGCGCAGGTCAAGAGCTTCACCTACGCCGCCAGCAGCAGCACCTACGGCGACCACCCCGGCCTGCCCAAGGTCGAGGACACCATCGGCAAGCCGCTGAGCCCCTACGCCGTCACCAAGTACGTCAACGAGCTGTATGCCGACGTGTTAGCCCGCTGCTACGGCTTCAACACCATCGGGCTGCGCTACTTCAACGTCTTCGGCCCGCGCCAGGACCCCAACGGCGCCTACGCCGCCGTCATCCCCAAATGGACGGCCGCCCTCATCCAGGGGCAAGACGTCTTCATCAATGGCGATGGCGAAACCAGCCGCGACTTCTGCTACGTAGCCAACGCCGTGCAGGCCAACCTGCTGGCCGCCGCCACGCAAGACGCCGAGGCGCGCAACCAGGTCTACAACGTGGCCGTCTCCGGGCGCACCACCCTCAACAGCCTGTTTGCCGCACTGCAGACCGCCCTGGCCACCCAGGGCGTGCACTACGCCAAAGCCCCCGTGTATCGCGACTTTCGCGCCGGCGATGTGCGCCACAGCCAGGCCGACATCGGCAAGGCCCAGCGCCTGCTGGGCTACGCGCCAGGGTTTGACCTGCATGCTGGCATCGCGCAAGCCATGCCTTGGTACATCAAAACGCTGGATGCCAAGCAACCAACAGCCCATCCTGAAACCGCAAAATTTCTATGACAAAAATGCCTCTATCGCTTGTCGCAACTGGGCAGGAAGCTATTGAAAAAGTAGCGGCAGATACAACCCCGCCCATCTACGTCACCCAGCCCGCCTTGCCCCCGCTGCAAGAGTTCATGCCGTACCTGGAAAAAATCTGGGCCAACAAAATCCTGACGAACGGTGGCCCGTTTCACCAGCAGCTGGAAAAAGCGCTGTGCGACTACCTGGGCGTGCAGCACCTGGCGCTGTTTTCCAACGGCACGCTGGGTTTGGTCACCGCCCTGCAGGCGTTGCGCGTGACCGGCGAAGTCATCACAACGCCCTACTCATTCGTGGCCACCGCCCACTCGCTGCTGTGGAACGGCATCAAGCCTGTGTTTGTGGACGTGCACCCCGACACGCTCAACTTGGACCCTGCCCGCATCGAGGCCGCCATCACCCCGCAAACCACGGCCATCATGCCAGTGCACTGCTATGGCCACCCGTGTGACGTGCAGGCCATCCAGAAGATTGCCGATAACTACAACCTCAAGGTCATCTACGACGCCGCCCACGCCTTTGGCGTGCAAGACGCGGGCGGCAGTGTGCTGCGCCATGGCGACCTGTCAGTGCTGAGCTTTCATGCCACCAAGGTCTTCAACACCTTCGAAGGCGGCGCCATCATCTGCCCCGATGCCAAGACCAAGCAACGCATCGACCACCTGAAGAACTTCGGCTTTGTCGATGAAACCACCGTGGTGGCCCCCGGCATCAACGGCAAGATGAGCGAAGTCAACGCCGCCTTTGGCATGCTGCAGCTGCAGCATGTGGACGGGGCAATGGCCAAGCGCCAAAGCATCGCCGCCGCCTACCGCGACGCGCTGCAGGGCGTGCCCGGCATTCGATGCCTGCAAAGTGCCGGCGAACAAGTGGCCAATTACTCGTACTTCCCCATTCTGGTCGAAGCCGATTACCCGCTGAGCCGCGACGCGCTGTACCAAAAGCTCAAAGACAACAACATCTTTGCCCGCCGGTATTTCTATCCGCTGATCACGGATTTTCCGATGTACCGGGGCATGCCATCGGCGCACCGCGAAAACCTGCCGGTGGCCACGGCTGCGGCGCAGAAGGTGCTTTGCTTGCCTATTTATCCGGCACTGACCCTGCAAGAACTTCAACGCATTACGCAATTGATCACTGAATAAAAAATGACTAAGAAAATTCTTTTTCTGGGCGCAGCCCCTACCCAGATGCCGCCGCTTCGCTATGCACGAGAGCAAGGTCATCACGTCATCACCTGCGACTATCTGCCAGAAAACCCCGGCCATGCACTGGCCCACGAGTCTTACAACGTCAGCACCACAGATAAAGATGCTGTGCTGGACTTGGCTCTACGCCTGAAAATCGATGCCATCGTTGCTTATGCATCAGACCCTGCTGCGCCAACCGCTGCTTACGTGGCAGAAAAAATGGGGTTACCCGGAAACCCCTATCAATCCGTTTTGACGCTGGCCCGCAAAGACTTATTTAGAGCATTTTTGAAAGAGCATGATTTTAACGTTCCTCGCTCGCAGTCTTTTTACGACCGCGAAAAAGCCCGCGCTTGGTTAGCTGAAATTGGAGTGCCCGCCTACATTAAGCCCGTGGACTCATCTGGCAGCAAAGGGGTCACCCGCTTGGCTGATCCCGCCAAATTTGACGAGGCTTTCGACCATGCGTTGACCTATTCACGCGAAAAAATGATCGTGGTCGAAGCACAAATAGTTCGTGCCCGCTACCAAGTAGCAGGTGATGGCTTTGTGGTGGACGGTCAACTGGTATTCCGATGCTGGGCCGACGAGCACTTCGACAAACTCTGTAACGGCTTGGTGCCCATTGGGCAGACCTTCCCCACCTCACATCCTGCGGCATGGCTGGAAATTGCCCATGCGGAAAGTCAGCGTTTGCTCACGCTGCTGGGCATGCAAACCGGTGCTTTGAACTTCGATTTTGTTTTTACCGAAGACGGCGATTTTTACTTTCTGGAGCTTGGCCCACGCAATGGCGGATGCCTTATTCCCGAAGTCATCTACTATGCGACCGATATTGACCTTATCAAATACACCGTTGATGCTGCCTTAGGTCTTAACTGCAGTGACCTCGCCATGAAACCCGCACGGGGCTACTGGTCGAGCTACATGGTCCATTCACTCGAAACGGGTACATTCAAAGAGCTATGGCTCTCAGACCGCATCAAGCCGAAAATCATCGAGCAAGACCTTTGGGTCAAACCCGGAGACAAGGTGGAAAAGTATTTAGGCTCAAACCACACCTTGGGTACCATGATTCTGAAGTATGAATCCATGGACGAGATGCTGGAGATGGTGGATAACATGGAAAACGATATTCGAGTGATTTGCAATGAATCTTCCTAAGAAAATTGTTGACCTTATTCATGGAGAGCAAGTTCGACAAAATGGAAATTTTGTTCCTGAGGGTGAGGGGTATTTGGAAAAGCTTGCGGATAAGGCCGAACTTTTATCTCACGATTCACTTGGGCAATGCTTAGGCTTTGTATTTTTTTATTGCAACGATCCCGCTAAATATTCGAGCTATATAACCTTGCTTATGGTCGCCCAGGCTTCAAGAAAATCAGGCATAGGTGCTGCACTCGTGCGATATGTGCTCACGTTGACCGCGCAGCGAGGTTTCAAGGTCTGCCGCCTGGAAGTTCGAAAAGAGAACGCAGCAGCAATAAAGCTCTACGAAACCATGGGTTTTTGCCAGCTTGAAGACCGGGGCGATAAATATTTAATGGAAGCTCAGGCGAGTTAATTTTGTCTCTCAAGAAAAACATCCTCGCCAGCTACGCCACCCAGATTTATGTCACGCTGGTAGGCATCCTCATCCTGCCCCTGTATTTGAAATACATGGGCGCAGAGGCTTATGGGTTGGTGGGTTTTTTCACCATGCTGCAGGCCTGGTTCAACCTGCTGGACATGGGGCTCACGCCCACCGTGGCGCGTGAGACGGCGCGCTTCCATGGCGGCGCGACCGATGCGTTGAGCTACCGACGCCTACTGCGCGCACTGCAACTCATCTTCTTTGCCTTTGCCTTGCTGGGCGGCGGCGCCATATTCGTGTTTTCGGGCGTGATTGCCGACCGCTGGCTCAACGTACAGACCTTGCCGCTGGCGCAGGTGCAATTGGCACTGCAGCTCATGGCCGTGGGTGTGGCACTGCGCTGGATGTCGGGCCTATATCGGGGCTGCATCTCGGGCTCGGAGCGTCTGGTCTGGCTCGGCGGGTTCAATGCATTTGTGGCAACGCTGCGCTTTGTCGGTGTATTGCCCGTATTGATCTGGATTGGCCATTCACCGACCGTATTCTTCACATATCAGCTATTGGTCGCAGTGGTGGAGCTGGCAGGATTGGCAACCAAGTCTTATCGGCTCTTTCCGGTCGTGCCCGGGGGGCAGTTGCTGGGCTGGTCGCCGGCCACGCTCTTCGCTCCCATCAAGCCGGTGCTCAAGTTCTCACTGAGCATCGCCTTTACCTCGTCCGTCTGGGCGCTGGTGACGCAGACTGACAAGCTGGTGTTGTCCAAAATCCTGCCACTGGCCGATTACGGCTACTTCACCGTCGCCGTGCTGGCGGCCAGCGGCATCATGCTTGTCAGCGGCCCTGTCAGCAGCGCACTTATGCCGCGCATGGCACGCCTGCAGGCCGACAGCCAACACGACGCCTTGATTGCGGTGTACCGCCAAGCCACGCAACTCGTCACCGTAACGGCCATACCCGCAGCACTGGTGTTGATTTTCTTTGCCCCCCAAGTGCTCTGGGCCTGGACAGGTGATGCCGCCTTGGTACAAGGTGCCGCACCCGCCTTACGCTTGTATGCCATCGGGTATGCCCTTCTAGCTGTAGGCGCGTTTCCTTATTACCTCCAATATGCCAAAGGCAATCTCCGCCTGCACCTGATTGGCAATGCATTATTTGCACTGCTGTTAATTCCGTCCGTTATCTGGGCAGCCACGCACAACGGCATGACCGGCGCTGGGTGGGCGTGGCTGGTTTCCAACGCCATTTATTTCTTTCTCTGGACGCCTCTGGTGCATCGCCGATTTGCGCCTGCGGTGCATATTGCTTGGCTATGGACCGATATTTTCCGACCCGCCTGTTTTCCAATGGTTGTTGCTGCGGTGGTCGCGTACCTTATGCCCTGGAGTGCTAGCCGGATCGGCTTGGCGCTGGAACTGGTAGCGGCTGGCGCCCTTTTGCTGCTGCTAGCGTATCCGCTAGCAGGGCGTATTCAAGTTTTCAATCGAGGAGTTCGTTTTGCCAGGTGAAGGGATGATAGCTGAGGAAGCGCTGCCTAAGTTGGGAGAAAAACCACCGAAGGTGTCTGTTTGTGTGGTTACTTATAACCAAGAAAAGTACATTACCCAGTGTCTACAAAGCATTGTTGACCAACAAACGGATTTCGAATTTGAAATCATTGTTGGCGACGATTGCTCCACCGACGGAACCAAAAAAATAATCCAACGGTTCGCAAAAGAATACCCTAATTTAATAAGACCGATTTTCAATTCAGAAAATTTAGGTGCTTTTCAAAATTACTTTTCCGTTCACCGTGCTGCCCGCGGGACATATGTCGCCCATGTGGACGGTGACGATTGGACGCGTCCTGAAAAGCTTCAGATTCAAAGCGATTATTTGGATGCACATGGCCAAGCCTCTTTGGCAGCTCATAGGATGCGAGTATGGGAAAAAGAAATGGAAGTGCGCTCCACGGCCGTTAACCCAGGCGTAATAAGTATTGATTATCTTCTGCGCCGACACCCGATATTTATGAATTCTTCAATAATGTATCGCCGTCTTCTCTTCCTTGACCTTTTTGAGAAAGGAAAGCCGATGATAGACTACTATCTTTATATCTACGCAGCCACCAAAGGCGCTATTGGCTTCTTAAACGACATACTGGGCGATTACAGATCCAACATAGGGATATCAAGCAAAAGAGATTTGATGCCATATATTCAAGAAGCAATAGATCTAGCAGAATGTGAGTTTGGAAATTCTCAAGCTGTTCGAAGAGCGCGTGCGAAAGCTTATCTTTCCTATGCAGTTGCAAATTTGCTTCAGGGAAACAATGCAAAATTTTATGAGCTTAACAAAGCGGCTTCAAGTGCAGATTTTTGGTGGATGCGCCCCAGGATTATTAGATTATTTGGCACCAATCCCCAAGCACTAAAGCGCATGGTGCATATGTATAAAAAGGCGAAATGGTGATTATGGTTAAGCAGCCACTAGCATCAAGCCTCTCGTGCTTCGTATTTTGCTCATTCCTGATATTTGGCCCTAAGATTGGCTATGCAGACTTGTCGTTGCTTGTACCAACTTTGGTGTTTTTATTGCTAGGTTTTTCAAGTCACCATCCAGCGCGTGTCGATGGTGATTTGTTGAAAATTGGCGGCTTTGTTTTTCTTCTGTTGACATATCAGTTGGTTATCCAGTCATTCACTGCTCAATTTGATGTTGAATCCTCACTGCGATTGGCGCGAGCCGGGGTGACCTGCTTACTGCTGGCATCCGCGATTGGCTCAAGGGTATTCTCTTCCGACGCTATCGTTGGCTCGACTTATTGCGCTTTGGCTGTCAATTCAACGTTGATAATTTTCGCTGCGTTGTTTGAGCCGATAAATATGTTGATGTCAGAGATAAGTGGGAACGATCGGATTCGACACCTCCGCGCTTCGGGGCTTCTCTCGGGTTTTGACATGGCCGGGTTGATTGCGCTGATCGGGCTTCTAATGACGATATGCGACGTCCCAAGAATTCCCTCTCGCCTGACGCGGGGCGTGATGATGACACTATTTGTCGTGAGCATCTACTTTACCTCGCGAGTTACGATGGCTATCGCTGCCGTTATAATCTCGATATATATATTGCGCCTTGCTTTATCTAGAAAAGTTGGAATTCTCAGCAAGATCCCTATGGTTGCGTCGTTTGTTGCGATTGGATTGTATGTATTGTATGACGCCCTGCTTCCTCTCTTGGAGGTTACCTTCAATCTTGGATTTTTTGATGTTTCGGATTCTGATCGACTAGATATATTAAGCAGACATGCTCAACAGGATGAAACGAGATTTCTTTGGTCTGATATGATATTCTTTCCCGATAATTTGACGGAAATCGTTTTTGGAACCGGCGCGGAGCAAGTGTTTAGTGATGTTGGATATGTAAAGGATGTTTATAGATATGGAATAATTGGGGTGATTTTTTCAATATTCATCTACGTGAAAATTTATTCTAAAGGACGTCAATACGTTAAAAAAAAATCGGAAAATAATTTCGCCGGCCTACTGTTAATAATATATGTGTTAATTTTTTCTTTGACTTGGAAGAATAATTATTTCTTTACCAGGAATATATTTCCACTAGTTCTCTTGCTGGGCTTCTCTCGGAAGATGGTAAGCTCTTTCGGCAAAACATAAAAAGTTGTTAAGCGTTATTTTCCGACATTTAATCGTTGGATCATGAGTTCGCTGATGCCGTTTGATTTTTCGTCCAACTTCGCCAATTTGTGAGGCACCACAAATTATTATTGATTAATTGTGGCGAAGCTATTTATGCAAAAAATTCGTGTTTTGCTCCTCTGTAGATATGGCGGCCTGGGCGCATCGTCGCGGCTAAGGACTTTACAATACGGACCATGGCTAGCGCGTGAAGGAATCGATATTGAAATAAGACCGCTGTTTTCCAGCGAAATGCTGTTTGCGAAGTATAAAAATCGCAGGTATTCGCTATCTTCACTGCTCTGTGCATATGCGTCCAGATTACATATACTCTTGACAAAGGGAAGCTTTGATCTTTTGTGGATAGAGAAGGAAGCGCTACCT
Source organism: Melaminivora sp. (assembly GCF_032059615.1). Classification (NCBI taxonomy): domain Bacteria; kingdom Pseudomonadati; phylum Pseudomonadota; class Betaproteobacteria; order Burkholderiales; family Comamonadaceae; genus Melaminivora; species Melaminivora sp. Next base: position 11,286 of record NZ_DAMCAM010000010.1, read on the forward strand.
TGGTGGCCGCGCTGGGTCGAATCGGCTTTGCTGGCCGGTGTGCCCTACGTGCTGGACTACGACGACGCGGTTTTTCACAACTACGACCGGCATTGGTTGGCAGCGGTGCGGTTCACGTACGGGAGGCGGCTGGATGGCCTGATGGCGAGGGCGGCGCTGGTCGTTGGTGGCAATGACTATCTAGTCCAGCGCGCACGCGACGCTGAGGCGCCGTGGGCCGAAGTGCTGCCCACTGTGATCGATCTCGATCGTTACCCTGCGCCAGCGGTCGAGTCGGTGCGGGCTGCGGAACGCTTGGCGCGCATTGTCTGGATTGGATCGCCCAGCACCGTGCACTATCTGCGGTTGCTGCAGGAGCCCTTGCAGCGGCTTGCACAGCGCGTGCCTTTTGTGTTGCGTGTAATTGGTGGAGACTTTGCGCTACCCGGGGTGCAGGTGGAGTGCCTGCCCTGGTCGGGAGATACTGAGGTGGCGTATATCACCGCCGCGGATGTGGGTGTCATGCCATTGCTGGATTCGCCGTGGGAGCGCGGCAAATGCGGCTACAAGCTGATTCAGTACATGGCTTGTGGATTGCCGGTGGTGGCGTCTGATGTAGGCGTTAATCCGGAGATCGTTCGTCACAAAGAAAACGGGTATCTGGCAAGCACCCCGGACGATTGGGTGGCTGCATTGGAAGCACTGTTGCAGTCCCCGTCACTGCGCGCGCAGTTGGGTGCACAGGGGCGACGCCGTGTTGAAGAGGCGTATTGCATTCAAAAAACGGGACCCTTGATGGCACAGTTGCTGCGCACCGCCGCAGGAAAGATATAAAAATGTGCGGATTTGCTGGTTTCTTCGGCAGCGCTTGGCCTGCCGATGCGGCGCCTGTGCACCTCAAGCCCATGACGGATGCCATTGCCCACCGTGGCCCCGACTCCGCAGGACAGTGGCTAGATGCTGACGCGGCTATTGCTCTAGGACACCGGCGCCTGTCCATCGTCGAGCTGTCTGCCGCCGGCGCACAGCCCATGCAGGCAGCCTCGGGCCGTTATGTGCTGGCCTTCAACGGCGAGGTCTACAACCACCTGGATTTGCGCGCCGAGCTGGAGCAGGCTGGGCGAGCCCCCGCATGGCGTGGGCATTCCGACACCGAGACGCTGCTGGCCGGCTTTGACGCCTGGGGCATTCGCTCCACGGCCCTGCGCGCGGTGGGCATGTTTGCCTTTGCCGTGTGGTGCCGGCAAACCCGCACGCTCACCCTGGCGCGCGATCGCTTGGGAGAAAAGCCGCTGTACTACGGCTGGCAGGGCCAAGGCAGGGACAGCTGCTTTCTGTTCGGCTCCGATCTGGCGGCCCTCAAGGCACACCCGGCCTTCGCGGCGGACATCAACCGCGATGCATTGGCGCTGTACATGCGCCACAACGCGATTGCGGCGCCGCACTCCATCTACCAGGGCATTCACAAGCTGGCGCCGGGCTGCTTGCTGACCGTATCCCTGGCCGCGCGCGAGCCAAAAATAGAGCCTTATTGGTCGCTGGCCCAGGTGGCGCAACGAGGGGTTGCTACCCCTTTTGCTGGCACGGACGCCGAGGCGGTGGATGCGCTGGAGGCATTGCTCAAGGACGCAGTGCGCCAGCAGATGGTGGCCGACGTGCCCCTGGGCGCTTTCCTGTCGGGCGGCATTGATTCGTCCACCGTGGTGGCGCTGATGCAGGCGCAGAGTTCGCGCCCGGTCAAGACCTTCACCATTGGCTTTGATGAAGCCGGCTACAACGAGGCCGTGCACGCCAAGGCCGTGGCGCAGCACCTGGGCACGGACCATACCGAGCTGTACGTCAGCCCCCGCCAGGCGCTGGAGGTGATTCCCCGGCTGCCGGCGCTGTACAGCGAGCCTTTTGCTGACTCGTCGCAGATTCCCACGTTTCTGGTCAGCCAGCTGGCTCGCCAGCAGGTGACGGTGTCCCTGTCGGGCGATGCGGGAGATGAATTGTTCGGCGGTTACAACCGCTATGTACTCACGCGCAGCCTGTGGCACCGCCTCGGGCGCCTGCCCTTGCCGCTGCGCAGGGCCGCCGCCGCAGGCATTGGCAGGCTGTCGCCCACGGCCTGGAGCGCCCTGCTGCAGCCGGCGCAGCGTTTTCTGCCGGCGTCGCTGCGACAGGCCAACCTGGGCGACAAGCTGCACAAGGGCGCGGGTGTGCTGGGCGCGCGCACGGTGGATGAGTTGTATCTGGGCCTGGTCACCCACTGGCAGCCTGAGGCAGTCGTGCTGGGCGCGCAGGAGCCTTTGACGCCGCTTCGCGGCAACTCGCCGCCCCTGGCGGGGCTGGATGCGGTTCAGCGCATGATGGCGCTGGACACCCTCACCTACCTGCCCGACGACATTCTGGTGAAGGTGGACCGCGCCGCCATGGGCGTGTCGCTGGAGACGCGCGTACCCTTTTTGGACCACCGCGTGGTGGAGTTTGCCTGGCAGCTGCCGCAGCATTTGAAGCTGCGCGGTGGCGTGGGCAAATGGGCGCTGCGCGAGGTGCTGTACCGCCACGTGCCCAAGGCGCTGATCGAACGCCCCAAGATGGGCTTTGGCGTGCCCATCGACAGCTGGCTGCGCGGCCCGCTGCGCGACTGGGCAGAGGATTTGCTAGGCGAATCGCGCCTGCGGAATGAGGGCTTCTTCAACCCTGCGCCCATTCGCCAGAAGTGGGCCGAGCATTTGAGCGGTCAGCGCAACTGGCAGCACCATTTGTGGGATGTATTGATGTTTCAGGCGTGGTTGCAGGAGCAGCGAGAACCAAAAGTCTAATTTGATGCTCTATTTCATACAATTTCGCATCAATTTTGATTCTCCCGGAGGTAGAAATGAGAACCACAGTCACGATAGATGATGTGTTGTATGAGGAAGCACTGGAACTCGCCGACCGAGATATGGACAAGGCCGATCTGTTCCGCGAGGCTGTCAAGACGTTCGTGCGCGTTCAGGCTGCCAAGCGTTTGGCGGCGCTGGGCGGCAGCGCCCCAGACATGGCGGACATTGCGCGCCGCCGACCGGAAGAGCCTTGATGACGGTAGTGTTGGTGGACACCTCGGTTTGGGTGAGCCACTTCAGGTATGCCAACGCGGCGCTGATGGAACTGCTGATGCGCGACCGAGTAGCGACGCACCCACTCGTGGCGGGAGAGATCGCCTGCGGCACACCGCCCGAGCGCCAGCGGACGCTGGCCAATTTGCAACGCTTGCAGCAGGCGCAGCAGGCCACCACGCATGAGGTGATGGCGTTTATCGACCGCGAGCAGCTGTTCGGGCACGGGTGCGGATGGATCGACCTTGCCCTGTTGGCTTCCACCCTGCTGACGCCCGCCGTACGGCTGTGGACCCTGGACCGGCGATTGGGCGCATTGGCAGCACGTTTTGGCGTCGTGTATGAGCCCCCTGTCGGCTGAAAACGGCTGCGCGCCCCGCATGATTTATCTGGTGATCGCCGGCTACGCTCCTTCCCTGGTGGGTTTCCGCGGCCCTTTGATTGCTGCCTTGCAGGCCCATGGTGTCAAGGTGCATGTGGCAGCACCGGGGTTGGCTACAGACGATGCGCTGCGCATACGGCTGGAAAGACAGGGCTTGGTGGCACACAATCTGCCGCTGGAGCGCACGGGCACCAGTCCACTGGCCGATTTGCGCGCCCTTTGGGCTTTGCTGCGGCTGATGGGCCATGTCCGGCCGCACGCTGTGCTGGCCTATACCATCAAGCCGGTCATCTATGGCTCTCTGGCGGCGTGGCTGACTGGCGTACCTCGGCGGTTTGCGCTCATCACGGGGCTGGGCTATTCGTTCCAGCAGCAAGGCCGGGGCGGGCGCTTGCAGGCACTGGTGCAGCGGCTGTATGCCCTTGCCCTGCGGCGAGTGGACTGTGTGTTTTTTCAGAACCCGGATGACGAGGCGCTGTTCCGCCAGCGGCGCTTGGTGCAGCCCTGTGGCCGTACTTGTGTGGTCAATGGCTCGGGGGTGGACATGGCGCAGTTTGCGGTGGTGCCGCAGTCATCGGCCCCCTGCTTTCTGCTGATCGCCCGGCTGCTGGGCGACAAGGGGGTTCGTGAATATGCGCAGGCGGCACAGCGCGTGCGGGCGCAGCATCCTGACGTGCGTTGCCTTCTGGTGGGCTGGATCGACACCAACCCTGACGCCATCGCGCAACATGAGCTGGATGCCTGGGTGGCCAACGGCACGCTGGAGTTTCTCGGCCGCCTGTCGGACGTGCGCCCGGCCATCGCGGAATGCAGCGTGTATGTGCTGCCCAGCTACCGGGAAGGCACGCCGCGCACCGTGCTGGAGGCCATGGCCATGGGCCGCGCTGTCATCACCACGGACGCACCCGGGTGCCGCGAGACGGTGGTGGATGGCGACAATGGCTTCTTGGTACCGGTGCAGTCGGTTGATGCACTGGAGCAGGCAATGCTGCGGTTTTTAGATGACCCAGCGCTGGCCGGGCGGATGGGCCGGCGCTCGCGGCAAGTCGCCGAGGAGAAGTACGACGTGCATAAGGTCAATGCGGTGATGTTGCGGGAGATGGGAATTTCGTGAGTTACGCCACATTTTTCAAACGCCTGTTCGACGTACTGGCCTCAGCCACCGGGCTGCTGCTGCTGTCACCCGCCCTGCTGGTGCTCATGGTGCTTGTGCGCCGCAAGCTGGGCCGCCCGGCCTTCTTCCGTCAGGTGCGCCCCGGCCTGCACAGCAGGCCTTTCGAGATGGTCAAGTTCCGCACCATGACCGATGCGCGCGGCCCAAACGGGCAGTTGCTGCCCGACGCCGAGCGCCTGACGCCCTTCGGCCGCTTTCTGCGCGCCAGCAGCCTGGACGAGCTGCCCGAGCTGTGGAACGTGCTCAAGGGCGACATGAGCCTGGTAGGCCCGCGCCCGCTGCTGATGGAGTATTTGCCGCTGTACTCGCCCGAGCAGGCGCGGCGCCACGAGGTGCGCCCTGGCGTGACGGGCTGGGCGCAGGTCAACGGGCGCAACGCCATCGGGTGGGACGAGAAGTTCCGCCTGGACGTGTGGTACGTGGAGAACCAGTCTCTGTGGCTGGACCTGCGCATCCTGTGGCTGACGGTGAAGAAGGTGCTGCTGCGCGACGGCATCAGCGCGGCGGGGGAGGCGACCATGGGGCGGTTTACCGGCAGCCAGACAAAAAACATTACTCAAAAGCAGCTCTAGCCCATATACGACGAGGGCAGGCAGCTATCTTTTTAGAAGCAGAAGGAATCCATGCACACCGATGACCTGTACGCCGTCTACGGCGCCAGTGGCTACGGCCGTGAAGTAATGCCGCTAGCGCGCCAGCAACTGGCGCAAGCGGGCGTGCCGGCCGAGCGCCTGGTGTTTGTGGACGACGCACCCGAAGCGCCCCTGGTCAACGGCCAGCGGGTGATGACCTATGCGCAGCTTCTTGCCGAGCCGGCAGCCCGCCGCCATGTGGTGCTGGCCATTGCTAACGGCACCGTGCGCGAAAGTCTGGCCAAGCGCTGTGCACGTGACGGCGTACAGACCTGGACAGTGTCTGCTTCCAACGTAGTACGCATGGACGAGGTGCAATTGGGCGAAGGCGCGGTACTCAGCCCCTTCGTCACGCTGACCAGCAACATCCGCATTGGCCGGCACTTCCACGCCAATCTGTACAGCTATGTGGCGCACGACTGCGTGGTAGGCGACTTCGTTACTTTCGCGCCGGGCGTGCAGTGCAACGGCAATGTGGTGATTGAGGACCATGCTTACATCGGTACTGGCGCCGTGCTCAAGCAGGGCCGGCCGGGTCAGCCGCTGGTGATCGGCCGCGGCGCAGTGGTGGGCATGGGCGCAGTGGTGACCAAGAGCGTGCCCGCCGGGGTGACAGTCGTAGGCAACCCGGCGAGGGCGATGGCTTGACGTGTTTTCTTGACACATCCTTTTTTGCAGTTCTTTTTCATGCTCAACACTTCTTTTTCTCCCTGGCCTGCTTTTACTGATGAAGAGGCTGCCGCCGTACAAGGCGTGCTGCTGTCCAACAAGGTCAACTACTGGACCGGCACCGAATGCCGCGAGTTCGAGGCTGAGTTTGCCGCCTGGGCCGGCACGCGCCATGCGGTGGCGCTGGCCAACGGCACGCTGGCGCTGGACGTGGCGCTGAAGGCCCTGGGCATTGGCCCGGGCGACGAGGTGGTGGTGACGCCGCGCACCTTTTTGGCGTCGGCCTCGTGCGTGGTAACGGCCGGGGCCACGCCGGTGTTTGCCGACGTGGACCCGGGCAGCGGCAACCTGACGGCCGAGACCATCGCCGCCGTGCTCACGCCGCGCACGCGCGCCGTCATCGTGGTGCACCTGGCGGGTTGGCCGTGCGACATGGGGCCCATCATGGCGCTGGCCGAGGCGCACGGCCTGAAGGTGATCGAGGACTGCGCCCAGGCGCACGGTGCACGCTACCAAGGCCGCAGCGTGGGCAGCATCGGGCACGTAGGCGCCTGGAGCTTTTGTCAGGACAAGATCATGACCACCGGGGGTGAGGGCGGCATGGTGACCACCAATGATGAGTCGCTGTGGCGCGCCATGTGGGCCTACAAGGACCATGGCAAGAGCTACGCCGCGGTGTACGAGCGCGAGCACCCGCCGGGCTTTCGCTGGCTGTGCGATTCGTTCGGCACCAATTGGCGCATGCTGGAGATGCAGGCCGCCATCGGCCGCATCCAGCTGCGGCGCATGGCCGACTGGTCGGCCCGGCGCGCGGCGCATGCGCAGGTCTTGCGCGACGCGCTGGCGCCGTTTGCCGGGCCGGGCGGCGCGCTGCGCCTGCCCGACGTGCCCGAGGGCAGCGAGCACGCCCACTACAAGTTTTATGCCTATGTGCGGCCCGAGCGGCTGGCGTCGGGCTGGGGGCGCGACCGCATCATCCACGAGGTGAACGCGCTGGGCGTGCCGTGCTTTCAGGGCAGCTGCTCCGAGGTGTACCTGGAGCGCGCGTTCGACGGCACGCCCTGGCGCCCGGCACGGCGCCTGCCGGTGGCGCGCGAGCTGGGCGACACCAGCCTGATGCTGCTGGTGCACCCGACGCTGACGGACGAAGAAATCGCCCGGACGGGTCAGGCGCTGGCGCAGGTGCTGGCGCAGGCGCAGGCCCAGGCAGCCGCATGCAGCACGGCCTGACCCGCCGGCCCGGCCGGGCGCCGGCCGGCCTTGCGCGGCCCCAACCGCTCCATTCGCCCCGCCCTGCCCGCACGCGGCCGCGCGGCCTGTGGTGGAAGACGCTTTTTGTGCTGGCGCTGCTCGTCACCCTGGTGCTGTTGCTCACGCCGGGCGATGCGCTGCTGGCGGTCAAGGTGTGGGTGGCGTCCTGGCTGCCCTACGCGCGCGAGATCGAGCAGGCCAGCTGGACGGACCATGGCGACAAGGCGGTGCATTTTTCGCTGTTCACTGTGCTGGGTGCCCTGGCCAGCTGGATCTGGGGCGGCACGCCCCGGCTGGCTTGGGTGCTGCTGGGGCTGGCCGGGCTGGGCATGGCAACCGAGGGGCTGCAGCACTTCATCCCCGGGCGCGGGGCCAGCCTGGGCGACCTGACGGCCGACTGGCTGGGTCTGGCGCTGGGCTGGGGTTTGCTCGGCGTGCTGGCCCGCAAAAGGGGGCCAAACTAGAAGAAGTGCCGCGTGGACGGGTGGCTATACTCGCGGCCAATTGCATGCGCGTTTTGCGCATGCGTTTTTTTACCGGGCCACCCATTAACCAGAGGAGAAGTCTATGAAGAAATTGGCGTTATTGGCGCTGGGCGTGGGGACGGCGTTTGCCGCCAGCGCCCAGGGCACCGTGGGTACGGTGCAGGATGTGAAAGGCTCCATCACGGTAGCCAGCCAGAAGGCCGTCAAGCGCGCCACCAGCGGCATGGCGGTGGCTGATGGCGCGTCCATCCTGGTGGCCAGCGACGGCGCCGGCACCCTGGTGCTGAACAACGGTTGCGTGGTCGCCTTGAAGGGCAGCCAGCACGTGACCGTGAACGCGGCGCTCAAGTGCACTGAGCAGCAGGCTTCGGTCAAGGACCTGTTCCAGGCCTACAAGGTGGCGCAGGCCCCGGTGGGCGGCGGTCTGGTCGCGCCCGGCGGCGCTGCTGGCTCCGCTGGCGCCGCCGCTGGTGCCGGCGCTGCTGGTGCCGGCGCTGCTGGTGCCGGCGCCGCTGGTGCGGGTTTGGCCGCCGGTGGTGGGATGATCGCCGGCGTCACTGCGGGCACCCTTGCAGCTGTTGGGGCAGTCGCTGCCGTTACCGTGGCCGCAGTGGCCGCCAACGAGAGCGAAACCAAACCCATCTCGGGCCAGTAAGCGCTAAGCGCTGCAGCCCGCCCGGGGCGCGCCTGTGCGCACCGGGCGGGCTTTCTTTTGTCTGGACCCAGGGGGTTTTGCTTGACTGCTCGTTCGCACTCGCGTTCACGTTCACGTTCAGCACGTTCGCGCCCGCCCTCGGTGGCGGGGTGGGGAGGCTGGCTGATTTTCTTGCTGATGGGCGCCCTGCTCTTTCTGGCGCCGCTGGTGCGCGGGGGCAACCGGGCGGTGGCCATGGCCGGGCTGCTGGCCCTGGCGCTGGTGGTGCTGGCGGCGCTGGCCGCCTTGGCCTTGCAGGGGCGGCGGGGGGCGGGCGCCGCGCCGGCGCTGGCGGATGGACTGGCGCCCGTGACCCGCTGGCAGTGGTTGGCGCTGGCGGTGCTGGTTGCCAGCCCCCTGTGGCTGGGCGTGCTGCAGCTGGTGCCCATCAGCGCGGCATGGTGGGGCTCGCTGGCGGGGCGGCAAGCGTATCTGGATGCGCTGCCCGCCCTGGGCCTGGCGGTACCGGGGGCGCTGCCGCTGTCGCTCAACCCGGCAGCCACCTGGGCCTCGGTCTGGGTGGGGGTGCCGATGGTGGCGGCCTTGCTGGCCGCGCTGCGGCTGCCGCGCGTGCTGCTGGACCGGCTGCTGCTGGTGCTGCTAGGCGCGGGGCTGATGCAGGTGCTGCTGGGGGTGGCGCAGTTCGCCAGCGGCCCTCGGTCGGCGCTTTACTTTGGCCTGCCCGGTTCGGGTTTCATCGGCAGTTTTGCCAACCGCAACCACCTGGCGGACTTTCTGGCCATGCTGCTGCCGGTGTGGCTGTATGTGTGGATGAAGCGCCAGCAACGCGGGAGCGAGCGCCACCACGGCGACGGGCGGCTGGCCGCCGTGGCGCGCGGGCCGGGCATGCTGCTGCTGGGCTTCAGCTTCGTGGTGGTGCTGCTGTCCACCCAGTCGCGCGGGGGCGTTTTGGCGGCTGCGCTGGTGCTGCTGCTGTGTGGGCTGCTCTACTTTTTTACGCTGCGCGGCCAGCTCAAGGCCTGGCAGCAGTGGCTGCTGGGCGGGGCGCTGGTGGCGTTCGTGGCGCTTGCGGCGGCGTCGGTGGACTTGCAGGCCATCCTCTCGCGCGTCGAGGCGCAGCGTCTGCAGGAGGACGCCGACCTGCGCCGCACCCTGGCGCAGGCCACCTGGACAGCCGCGGGCGCCTTCTGGCCCTGGGGCAGCGGGCTGGGCACGTTCGAGTCGGTCTTTCCGCGGTTTGCGCCGGCAGTCGCGCTGCAGGGTTTCGTCAACCACGCGCACAACGACTATGCCCAGCTGGCCATGGAGGCGGGCGCGGCCGGGGTGCTGCTGGCGCTGCTGGTGCTGGCGTTGGTGCTGTGGCAGCTGGTGGCCTTGGTGCGGGCCGCCCGCCGGGCGCTGCGCCTGACGGGCGAGCTGGCACTGCGTGTGTTCGCCGGCCTGGGGTGCCTGGCGCTACTGCTGCACAGCTGGGTGGAATACAACCTGCACATTCCGGCGCTGGCGATCACGGCCAGCTTCTTGCTGGGGGTGTTCTTGCGGCCGCTGCCGGCGGGCGGCGCGCCGGCGGGGGCGGCGCCGCGCGTCAGGCGCTGAGCAGTTCGGCGCCCGCGCCCTCCCGCGCCGCCAGCGCGGCCTGGCGGGCGCGGTGGGCGTGGTCCACCAGGTCGCCTCCGGGGCGGTAGCCCTCGACCAGCTGCAGGAGCGATGCGCGCACCAGGGCGTGCGAATGGGTCTGCATCTGCTGCTCCAGCAGCCTGAGGGCGGGCTCCAGCTCGCCCCAGGGCAAAAAGCGTTCGCTGGCTTTCAGGATGCGCGGGTGGCCGGTGGGGCTGGTGTTGTCGTCGATTAGCAGCTCTTCGTAGAGCTTTTCGCCGGGGCGCAGGCCGGTGATCTGGATGTCGATAGTGCCCCAGGGCGCTTCGGCGCTGCGCACGCGCTGGCCCGTCAGCTCCACCATGCGGCAGGCCAGGTCATGGATGCGCACGCTCTCGCCCATGTCGAGCACGAACACATCGCCCCCCTGCGCCATGGCCCCGGCCTGCACCACCAGCTGCGCCGCCTCGGGGATGGTCATGAAGTAGCGCGTGATGTCCGGGTGCGTGAGGGTGATGGGCCCGCCCGCCTCGATCTGGCGGCGAAACAGCGGCACCACCGAGCCCGACGAGCCCAGCACGTTGCCAAAGCGCACCATGGTGAAGCAGGTGCGCGGGCCCTGCCCGGCGGCGGCCAGGGCCTGCAGCACCATCTCGGCCAGGCGCTTGCTGGCGCCCATGACGTTGGTCGGGCGCACGGCCTTGTCGGTGCTGACCAGCACGAAGTGCCCCACCCCGTGCCGCGCGGCGGCGCGCGCGCAGGTCAGCGTGCCCCAGACGTTGTTGCGCAGGCCGTCGGCCACGTTGAACTCCACCAGTGGCACATGCTTGTAGGCCGCGGCGTGGTAGAGGATGTGCGGCTGCCACGCCGAGAGGATTTCATCGACCCGGGGGGCGTCCTGCACCGAGCCGAGCAGGGGCACGACCTCGGTGGTGGGCGCGCCCTCGGCGGCCAGCCGGTCGGCCTGGGCCTGCAGCTCGCGGTGGATCTCGTACAGAGCGTATTCGCTGGACTCCAGCAGCAGCAGCCGGGCGGGCCGCCACTGCAGCACCTGCCGGCACAGCTCGCTGCCGATGGAGCCGCCCGCGCCCGTCACCAGCACGGTCTTGCCGCCCAGGTGGCCGGCCATCAGGGCGTGGTCGGGCTGCACCGGGTCGCGGCCCAGCAGGTCTTCGATGTCGAGCTCCTGCAGGTCGCCCACGCTTACGCCGCGGCTGACCAGGTCGGCCAGGCCCGGCAGTGTGCGCACGTGCACGGGCAGCGGGCGCAGCTGCTCGACGATTTGCTTGCGCCGTGCCGTGGTGGCCGACGGGATGGCCAGCAGCACTTGGCGCACGCGGTGCCTGTCCACCAGCGGGGCCAGGTCGTCAGGGCCGTGCACGGGGATGCCGTCGAGCCTGCGGCCCTGCAGCGCCGGGTTGTCGTCGATGTAGGCCACCAGGCGCTGGTCGCCAATGCGCAGCACGCCCGCCGCCAGCTGCCGCCCGGCGGCGCCGGCGCCATAGACCATGACGCCGGGCGCGCGCGACTTGCGCAGCAGCTCGCGGTACAGGTCGCCCAGCCACAGGCGCACGCCCACGCGGCTCAGGCCCAGGGCGATGAACATCAAAAGGGGTTGCAGGATGCCCACCGAGCGCGGCACGCCCGGCACGCCGACGATGGTGAACACCAGCATGTACAGCAGGCCATAGGTGGCGGTGGCCTGGCCCAGCGCCAGCATGGCGTTCCAGCCGGCGTAGCGGAAGACGGCCGCATACAGCCCGAAATGCACGAACACTGGCAGCCCCAGCAGCACCGCGCCGCCCACGGCCCAGGGGTGGATGAGCGACAAGGGCAGCCATTCCTCCAGCCGCAGGCACCAGGCCAGCCAGACGGTGAGGGCGCACAGGGCGGTGTCCACCGCGACGGCCAGCAGGCGTTTGCCCATGCGGGGCAGGTGCAGCAGGCCCTGGGCCACCGAGGTGCGCGACACAGGCCGCATCATTTACCTTTTCCAATGAAAACGAATATGCCGATTGACAAAAAGAAAATACAACGGCAGAGAAACATTTTTGGCGGCCGATTCTACCGACCAGGGTCACAGGTTTTTCAGGCAATGCGGTGGGCGTGCGCTCCTACAATACCCGCCGGCATTGGCGCCTTGGCAATTTTTTTTGATGGATACGGTTCCATGCGATTCCCAGACCTGAACCAGCGCGCGAATGCGTGCCACCCCCGGCTCCACGCCTGGCGCAGGCGCGCTGCCGCCCTGGCGGGCGTGGCGTGCGCCGCCTGGGTGCTGTGGGCCACGCCTGCCGCTGCCATGGCGCAGCAGCCCCTGGGCCCGCAGCCCGGCACGGCGGCCGTGGCCGCCCAGCCCGGCACCGAGGGCGTGCAGGCCCTGCCCACCACCCTGCCGGGCGGCGGCACGCCTGGCGTGGCGGGCACGGCGGCGGCGCAGCCCCTGCCCACGGGGGGCTATGCCGCCCCTGCCCGCGCCGGCGCGGCGCCGGCTGCCCCCGGCGGCCGCCTGCAGCCGGCCCCCGCCACCATCGATGCCGACTACAAGATCGGCCCCAACGACCTGCTGGAGGTGGACGTCTTCGGCGTCACCGAACTCAAGCGCACGGTGCGCGTCAATTCCACGGGCCACATCTCCATGCCCCTGATCGGCCTGGTGCAGGTGGCGGGCCTGACCCCCTCCGACGCCGAGGCGCTGATCGCCCTGCAGTACAGCAAGAACTATCTGCAGGACCCGCAGGTGTCCATCTTCATCAAGGAATTCACCACGCAGCGCATCACGGTCGATGGCGCGGTGGTGCGCCCGGGCATCTACCCGCTGGTCGGGCAGATCACCCTGCTGCGCGCGCTGGCCATGGCCGGTGGCGGCGGGCAGCTGGCCAAGCTCGACGAGGTCATGCTGTTTCGCGTGACGCCCGAGGGCGACAGCCAGACGGAAAAGCACGACGTGATGAAGATCCGCGCGGGCGAGGCGCCCGACCCGACGCTGCGCGGCGACGACGTGGTGGTGGTCAACCGCGACAGCCAGCGCACGGCGCTGCGCGACTCGCTGTTCCGCGACATCATCGACACGATCAACCCCTTCTCGGCCTCGTACCGCAACGCGGTGGCGCCCTGAGCGCGCAGTGCCGGCCGCCTTCCTGCCCCTTCCTTTCTTTCCTGTTCTTCGCCTTCGACCCGGTGCCCTGCGGGCGCCGCGCCGGGGCCTTTTGACCGCTGACTTTTCATGTCCAACGACCAACTGCCGCCCCATCGCTACCTGCCGCCGCCCAGCAATGGCGGCCAGCCGCCCAACTATGCCCTGGGCGCCACGGCGCAGTACCAGCTGGGCCAGGCCATGCAGCTGCCGCAGCAGCAGGCCGCGCAGGAGGACGATGACGACGTCATCGACCTCAAGGACCTGTGGCGCATGGTCGTCAAGCACAAGTGGCTGCTGGTGTCCATGACCATCGCGGGTTTGCTGGCGGCGCTGCTGGTGAGCTTCATCCGCACGCCGCTGTACCAGGCGGTGACCACGCTGCAGGTGGACAAGCGCGCGGCGTCGGTGGTCAAGTTCGGGCAGGAGATGGATGCCCGCTCGGAGGTGGACGACCGCACGGCCATGGGCACGCAGCTGCAGCTGCTCAACAGCCGGGTGCTGGCCGAGCGGGTGATCGACGAATTGCGGCTGGACCGCGTGGGCTCGCCGTTCGCGGGCAAGGGCCGGCAGTCGGCCCTGGACGGGGCCGGTGACGGACAGGCAGGGGACGGGGACGAACACCCCGACTTGGCCGAGGCCGAGGCGCCGCCCGAGGGTCTGCAGCTGTGGCTGGGCCGCATCAAGGACAGCTGGACCAAGCTGCGCGAGCCGGCGCTGGCCGACGCGCAGAAGGTGGACCGCGAGGACGTGGTCAAGGCCTTCGGCAGGGCGGTCAAGTCCGAGGAGGTGCGCAACTCGCGCATGCTGAAAATCTCGGTGGACAACGCCGACCCGCAGCTGGCCGCGCGCATCGCCAACACCATGGCGCAGTCGTTCATCGCGCTGAACCTTGAGCGGCGCATGGAGGCATCGTCGTACGCCAAGACCTTCCTGGAGCAGCAGCTGGCGCAGACCAAGGCGAAGCTGGAAGAGTCCGAGCGGCGCCTGAACCAGTACGCGCGCGCACGCAACATCCTGACGCTGGACGAGAAAACCAACGTGGTGAACCAGACGTTCACCGAGTTTTCCACCGCGCTGGGCAAGGCCGAGCAGGAGCGCATCAAGTTCGAGTCGGAGTTCCAGGCCATCCAGACGGCGCCCGATACGTCCCGCCAGGTGCTGGAGAACCGCACCATCCAGGAATACAAGACCCAGCGCGCCAAGCTGGACGCGGAGTACCAGCAGAACGCCAAGATCTACAAAGACGACTTCCCGCGCATGGTGCAGATGCGCGCGCAGATCAAGGATCTGGACGACAAGATACGCACCGAGGTGACGAGCATCCTGCGCTCGGTGGAGAACCAGCTGGCCATGGCGCGCAAGCAGGAATCGCTGATCCAGGCGCGGCTGGCGCAGACGCGCGCCGAGATCGTGCAGGGCCAGGACCAGCGCGTGGACTACAACCTGCTCAAGCGCGAGGTGGACACCAACCGCGAGCTGTATGACGGCCTGCTGCAGCAGGTCAAGGAAGTGGGCGTGGCCGGCGGCGTGGAGACCAACAACATCCAAGTGGTGGACAAGGCCGAGACGCCGCTCTTCCCCTACAAGCCCAACATTGCGCTGAACGCGGCCATCGGCCTGCTGGCGGGCATGGTGCTGGGGCTGGGGCTGGTGTTCCTGATGGAGTCGCTGGACGATTCGATCAAGTTCGCCGACGAGGTCGAGAAGACCCTGGGCGTGCCGCTCTTGGGGGTGATCCCGAAGATCAAGGAAAAGACCAACCTGGCGAGCATCGGCCTGCTGACGCACACCGACCCGCGGGGGCACCTGGCCGAGGCGTACCGCTCGGTGCGCACGGCGCTGCAGTTTTCCACCGCCGAGGGCGCGCCGCGCCGCCTGGTGCTGACCAGCACGACCAAGAATGAGGGCAAATCGACCACGGCGCTGGCGCTGGCCATCAACTTTGCACAGCTGGGCGGGCGCGTGGCACTGGTGGACTCGGACATGCGCAACCCCACGGTGCACAAGCTGCTGGGCCTGCCGAACACGCACGGACTGTCGAGCTACCTGGCGGGGCACGAGGCCGACGACGCGCTGCTGCGCGACGTGGACATCCCCAACCTGTCGGTCATCACCGCCGGGCCCATTCCGCCCAGCCCCGTGGACCTGCTGATGGGCCCGCGCCTGGGCCAGCTGATGGACCGGCTGCACGACGAGGGCTACGAGTACATCATCATCGACGGCCCGCCGGTGCTGGGCCTGGCCGACGCCATCGTGCTGGGCAACCAGGTGCCGTCGATGCTGTACGTGGCGCAGGCCAGCCACACGCGCAAGAGCCATATGCGCGATGCCTTCCGGCGCCTGCGCATGGCGGGCATCGTGCCGCGCGGCGTGGTGCTGACCAAGACCACGGCGCAGAACACGGCTTACTACACCTACGAGAGCTACTACGGCTACGGGGCCGACCCGGCCGGGCCGGCGCCTGCGGCGCCCGCGCCCGCCGGCCGCTCGGAGCCGGCGCTGCAGCACGGCTGAAACCGGCACAGGGCGGCAGCACGGCCATGATCGATGTGGCGGGAAGCCCCGCAGACGAACGCCTGGGCGAGCTGGCGCAGCTGCTGCTGGATTTTGGCCGCGCGCCCGGCAGGTACGCCGTGCGCCGGGGCGAGCCGCAGGCGCTGCACGCGCAGATCGACACGCTGGCACAGTGGGCGCTGGCGCGGCTGCCGCAGGAGCTGGCGGACGCGCTGGACGCGCCGCAGCGCGCCGAGCTGGTGCAGGCGGCGGTGCTGTTCCTACAGCGCTGCTGCTTTGCGCCGGACAGCACGCATTACCAGGTGCTGGGCTTCACGCCCGAGATGTTCGCGCCCGCGCTCTTGCGCCAGCGCTACCGGGCGCTGATCCGCCTGACGCACCCGGACATGGGCGTGGCCGGGCTGCCGGCCAATGCGGCCGGGATGGTCAACCGGGCGCATGAGGTGCTGGGCAGCGCGCCGCTGCGCGAGCAGTACGACGAGCAGCTGGCCCGCCAGGCCAGCGCAGCAGCCGCGGCGGCCCAGGCCAGCGCGGCGGCAGCGGCAGCGCAGACGCAGCGGGCGGGGCCAGCGCCTGGGCCGGCCGGCGCGCCGCCCTGGCCCGCGGCGGGCGTGCGCCGGCCGGTACCGCTGGCTCGGGTGGCGGCGCCCCGGGGCCTGGGCGAGCGCTGGGCCAGCCTGGCAGCGCAGTACCCGGGGCTGGTCAAGGTGGCGCTGCTGTTCGGCACCGTGGCCCTGGTGGCGGCGGCGCTCATGGCCTGGATGGCGAGCGAATCGTCCGCCAGCCGCAGCGGCATGTTGGTGGCCGCGCGGCCGGCGGAAGGCGAGCAGCCGGCGCAGGCGGCGGCCCGCGAGGCGCCGGGGAATGTGGGGCGGGGCGATGCCGCGCCGGCGGGTGTTGCGACAAATGTCGCGGCGAACGCCACAGCGAACGCGCGGCCGGCCGGGGCCGAGACCCCGCGCTCTGCGCCGACACCGGGCACGCCACCGGTGCCCGCGGCGCCGTCCGTGCCGGCCGCCTTGGCCACGCCTGCCCTGTCTGCGCCTGCCATGCCGACGGCACCGGCGGCGCCGAGGGAGCGGGTGGCGGGTGCGCAGGCCCTGGCGGCAGTGCAGGCGGCGCCGGTAGCCACCCCGGCCGTGGCCACCGCCACGCCTGCGGGCGCCGCGCCCCCGTCCCTCCCACCCGCAGCAGCGGCGCAGGCACCCGCGGTGGCCGCCCCGGCGCCAGCGGCCCCGACCGCCGCCGCGCAGGCCGCGTCGCTGCACAACACACCCGTGCCCGCCGTCGCCGCTGCGCCCCGCCCCGCCCTGGCAACGCCCGCCATGGCCATGGCGCAGGAGGCGGGTGCCAGCGCCGTCACGGCCCCGGGCCCGGCAGCGGCTCCGCCCGCAGTGCCGCTCGCCCCCGCGGCGCCGGCCTGGAGCGTGGACGCGGCCGCCGCCCGGCAGTACCTGGAGGACATCATCGGCACCATGCGCCAGCCGGCGGAGACGCGGCGCATGCACACCTATCTGTCGGGCATGAAGGTCAAGGGCACGCTGCTGCACCCGGTGGTGGCGCTGCACGCGCGCATGCAGGACGTGCAGGTGCAGCGCACCGGATGGAGCGAGAACGCGCAGCCGGGCGCCCTGCTCGTGCGGGCGCTGCTGGTGTTCCAGCCGCGCCAGGGCGATGGGTCGGCCGAGGTGTACCGGCTGACGGCCGAGTTCCAGGGTTCGCGCGAGGGGACGCTGCTGGAGCGGCTGGATTTGCGGCCCGAGCTGTGAGAGGGCCGGGTAGCGGGTATTATTTTTGTAGCTGCATCTCTTTCCCTGGCAAGGGGTTGCGGCGTTTTTTTGCAGGCTGGACGGATGAGGGGCGCGACGGCCCTCACCCCTGCCCTCTCCCAGGGGGAGAGGGAGGAAGACAGGGGAAGAGCAGGACGGCTGATTTTTTTGTTGGGTGACGGCTGCGTGATGGCAACAAGCTCCATGGACTCTGCTTCTTTCCCCTCCCCGCGGCGTGGGGGCGTCGTGCCGTTTGTGCTGTGGCTTCTGCCGCTGCTGGCCCTTGCCACTGCGCTGTGGTGGTGGGCCTGGCCGCAGCAGATGCAGCGCGCCTGCTGGACGGGCGAATGGCCCTTCGAGGAGGGCTGCCCGGGCACGCCCCGGGGGTCGGACCCGGCCAACCCCTCGCAGGTGCTGACCGAATATTTGCAGCGCAACGTGGGCGACAGCCGGGCGCTGGCCTGGCTCACGCGCGCGCTGTGGAAGGAGGAAGACCCCCGCTTGGCGGAGCTGCTGCCGCATGCGCTGGCACTGGCGCCGCAGGAGCCGGCGGTGCTGGCCATCGAGGCCGAGGCGCGCCTGAAGGAGCAGGACTGGCCGGCGGCCGTCCCGGTGCTGATTGCGCTGCTCGAACGCGGCCAGACGCAGGTGCGGCCGGCGCTGGTGGCGCTGATGGCGGCACCCGGGACGCAGGACCTGGTGCTGGCCCGCGTCACGCGGCAGGCGCAGTGGCTGGACCCGCTGCTAGCGCAGCTGCCGGCCACGGTGAACGCGGCGGCGCTGCAACCTTTCATCACCACGGGGGCGGAGCTGGGCCTGCTCAAGCCGGCCACGGTGCTGGCGCTGGTGGACCGGCTCAAGCGCGACCGCGCCTGGATCGAGGCCTATGCCCTGTGGGTGGCCTGGCGCGGCGAGGTGGGCGCGGGGCTGTACAACGGCGGCTTCGAGCGCCCGTCGCTGCGCCGGGGTTTCGACTGGGAATGGACGACGCAGCCGGCCGCGCGGCAGGGCTACCGGGTCGAGCGGGTGTCGGCGTCGCCGCGCCCGGGCTGGATGCTGGAGCTGCAGCTGACCGGCCGCGCCGCCCTGCCCCAGCCGCTGCTGGCGCAGACCCTGCTGCTGCCCGCGCCGCGCTACCGGCTGCGGGGGCAGGTCATGACGGACCGGCTGTCCACCAGGGACGGCCTGGTGTGGGCGCTGCGCTGCGCCGACGGCGGCGAGCGCTGGGCGCAGACGGCGCCGCTGCGCGATACGCAAAAGCAGTGGCAGCCGTTCGAGCTGGAGTTCGAGCCGTCGCCCGAGTGCGGCGCGGCCGTGCGGCTGCAGCTGGAGACGGCCGCCGCGTGGGAGGCGCGCGCCGGCATGGCGGGCACGGTGTTTTTCAGCGGCCTGTCGGTGGCCGAGGCAGCCGCGCCGGCGGCGACGGAGGGCCAACCATGATCGATCTGCACACCCACATCCTGCCGGGCATCGACGATGGCGCCCGGTCGCTCGACATTTCGCTGGAGATGGCACGCATCGCGGTGAGCGACGGCACGACCACCCTGGCCTGCACGCCGCACATCTACCCGGGGCTGTACATGAACGACAGCGCCGGCATCCACGCCGCGCGCGATGCGCTGCAGCGGGCGCTGGACGAGGCGCAGATTGCGCTGAAACTGGTGGTGGGGGCGGACGCGCATCTGGTGCCCGAGCTGCTGTCGGGGTTGAAGTCGGGGCGGGTGCCGACGCTCAACGGCTCGCGCTACTTCTTGCTGGAGCCCTCGCACCACGTGGCGCCGCCGCAGTTCGAGGACTCGGTCTTCCAGATCATGGCGGCGGGCTATACGCCCGTGGTCACCCATCCGGAGCGGCTGGTGTGGATCGAGGAGAACTACGCCACCTTCGTGCGCCTGGCGCAGCGCGGCGCGTGGATGCAGCTGACGGCCGGCGCCGTGGTGGGCAAGTTCGGCAAGCGCGCGCGCTACTGGAGCGAGCGCCTGCTGGGCGACGGGCTGGTGCACCTGGTGGCCAGCGACGCGCACACGGTCTCGATGCGCAGCCCGCGCATGTCGGACGCACTGCCGCTGCTGGAGTCGCACGTGGGGGGGAAGGAGGCGGCACGGCTGCTCAACGACCGGCCTCAGGCCATTTTGGATGATGTGCCGCCGCACGAGGTGCTGGCGCCGCCCGGGCTGGGGCCGGAGCGCGAGGGCGCGGCGGGGCGGGCGGGGGGTGGGCGGTCATGGTTGAAGCGGTTGTTTGGGTAGGTGGGGTTGGGCGTCGCTGGCCCCACCAGCCGCCCATCCGCCGCGCCCATTGCCACCCAGCCCCGCACCCCACCCTCCACCAGCGGGGCAAGGAGCAGCGCCCCGTTGATTCCGGGACACAATCGCCCCGTTCCTTTCCACCCACCTTCCCACTGCCCACCATGAGCCAACAGCCCACCTTCGCCCCCATGCCCGACACCGCCGGCTTCTTCGGTCCCTACGGCGGCCAGCTTGTGCCGCCGCACCTGAAGGCAGCGATGGATGACATCAGCGCCGCCTACGCCGAGATCACCAAACGCCAGGACTTCCAGGACGAGCTGGCGCAGCTGTTTGCCGACTATGTGGGGCGCCCCAGCCCCATCTTCCATGCGCGGCGGCTGTCCGAGCGGTTGCGCGGCGCGCAGATCCATCTCAAGCGCGAGGACCTCAACCACACCGGCGCGCACAAGATCAACCACTGCCTGGGCGAGGCGCTGCTGGCCAAGTTCATGGGCAAGAAGAAGGTGATCGCCGAGACCGGCGCCGGCCAGCACGGCGTGGCCCTGGCCACCGCCTGCGCGCTGGTGGGCATCCCGTGCGAGATCCACATGGGCCAGGTGGACATCGAGAAGGAGCACCCCAACGTCACCAAGATGCGCATCCTGGGCACCGAGCTGGTGCCGGTGACGCGCGGCGCGGCGACGCTCAAGGAGGCCGTGGACAGCGCCTTCGAGGAATACCTGAAGAACCCCCAGGACTACCTGTACGCCATCGGCTCGGTGGTTGGGCCGCACCCCTTCCCCATGATGGTGCGCGACTTCCAGAGCATCGTCGGGCGCGAGGCGCGCGAGCAGTTCCAGGCGCGCCATGGGCGGCTGCCGGACTATGTCGCGGCCTGCGTGGGCGGGGGCTCGAACGCCATGGGCATCTTCACGGCGTTCCTGGACGACGCCGGCGTAAAGCTGGTGGGCGTCGAGCCGGCCGGCGAGGGCACCGACAAGCCGGGCCGCCACGCGGCAACGCTGACCATGGGCAAGCCCGGCGAGATCCACGGCATGAAGTGCTATGTGCTCGAAGACTCCGAAGGCCAGCCGGCGGCGGTGCACAGCATTGCCTCGGGCCTGGACTACCCCGGCATCGGCCCGCAACACAGCTACCTCAAGGACCTGGGCCGCGTGCAGTACGAGATGGCGAGCGACCAGGAGACGCTGGACGCCTTCATGCTCCTGTCGCGCGTGGAGGGCATCATCCCCGCGCTGGAGAGCGCCCATGCCGTGGCCTGGGCCCTGCGCACGGCGCCCAGCCTGGACCAGAACCAGCACATCCTGGTCAACCTGTCCGGGCGCGGCGACAAGGACGCCGACTACGTCGCCAAGCTGCTGGGGATCTGAGCCGCCGCCCATGAGCGCGCCCCTGCCCTGGCTCGCCCCCGACGAGCCCCTGCCCCCGCCCGGGCAGGCCTGGGGGCCGGATTCGCCCGCGCCGGGTCTGTTGGCGGCGGGCAGCGCCCTGAGCGTGCCGCGCCTCAAGCAGGCCTATCGGCAGGGCACCTTCCCCTGGTTCAGCGAGGGCCAGCCCATCCTGTGGTGGAGCCCCGACCCGCGCATGGTGCTGCCGGTGACCGAGTTCCGCCTGCACCGCTCGCTGAAGAAGACCCTGCAGCGCTTTCGGTCCACGCCCGGCTGCGAGGTGCGGGTGGACACGGCGTTTTCCGCCGTCATCCAGGCCTGCGCGGGCATGCCGCGCACGGGCCAGTCGGGCACCTGGATCGTGCCGGAGATGGTGGCCGCCTATGAGGCGCTGCATGCCGCCGGCCACGCGCACAGCGTGGAGGCCTGGGTGGACGGGCGCCTGGTGGGCGGCCTGTATTGCGTGGCGCTGGGGCGGGCGGTGTTCGGTGAATCCATGTTCGCCCATGCCGCCGACGCCTCCAAGATCGCCCTGGCCGCGCTGGTGTGCATGGCCCGGCGCGCTGGCGTGCAGCTGATCGACTGCCAGCAGAATACCGGGCACCTGGCCTCGCTGGGCGCGCGCGAGGTGCCGCGGGCGGAGTTTCTCGCGCACGTGGCGCGGGCATGCGCGCTGTCCGACTTCGAATGGCGGTTCGCCTCCCTATACTGGGACGAACTCCTGCCCCCGAAAGCCGCGTGACGCAACTCAACGACCTTCCGCTGCAGAGTCTGCAGTTCTATGCCACGGCGCCCTACCCCTGCAGCTACCTGCCGGCCCGCCAGGCCCGCTCGCAGGTGGCCACGCCCAGCCACCTGATACAGAACGCGGTCTATTCGGAGCTGGTGGCGCAGGGGTTCCGCCGCAGCGGCATGTTCACCTACCGCCCGCACTGCGACACCTGTCAGGCCTGCGTGCCGCTACGCGTGCTGGCCGCCGAGTTCCGCCCCGACCGCAGCCAGCGCCGCGCCTGGCTGCGCCACGCCACGCTGCAGGCACGCGTGCTGCGCCTGTGCTACGTGCCCGAGCACTACCAGCTCTACCTGCGCTACCAGATGGCGCGGCACGCCGGCGGCGGCATGGACCACGACAGCATCGACCAGTACACCCAGTTCCTGCTGCAGAGCCGGGTCAACTCGCGCCTGGTGGAGTTTCGCGAGCCGGGCGAGGGTGACCAGCCCGGCTCGCTCAGGATGGTCTCCATCCTCGACGTGCTCGACGACGGCCTGTCGGCCGTCTATACCTTCTACGAGCCCGAGCCGCGCGCCAGCTACGGCACCTACAACGTGCTGTGGCAGATCGAGCAGGCCCGCACGCTGGGCCTGGCGCACGTGTACCTGGGCTACTGGATCGGCGAGAGCCCGAAGATGGACTACAAGGCCCGCTTTCTGCCGCACGAGCGCCGCCTGGACGGGCAGTGGCAGCGCTTCGCCGCCAGCCCGCCCGTGTAGAGTACGAGGCAGCCCGCCCCTGGCGCGCCGCCCGCGGGCGCGCGCAGCCACCGCCCACCCGCCCGAAAGGCCCGTCATGACGACCGCACCCCGCCCCCGCGCGCGCCGCCCTTCCTCGCCCCAAGCCGTCCCTGCCGCCCCGGCGCCGATGCCGCGCCGCTTTGCCGTGGTGGGCGCCGGCATGGCCGGTATTGCCTGCGCGCGCACGCTGGCCCAGGCCGGGCACGACGTGGCCGTGTTCGACAAGCTGCCGCGCGCCGGCGGACGCACGGGCTCGCTGGACACAGGCTACGGCAGCTTCGACGCGGGCGCGCAGTATTTCACCGTGCGCGACGAGCGCTTCGAGCGCGCGCTGGCCACGGTGCCCGAGCTGGTGCGCCGCTGGAGCGTGAGCACCGTGCGCGTACTCGACGCCAGCGGCCGCGTGGCCGCCGCCGCGCCGCCACCGGGCGAGGCGCACTGGGTGGCCACGCCCACCATGGACGCGCTGGTGCAGGCCTGGGCCGAGCCGCTGGCGCAAGACGGCCGCCTGCTGCTGCAGACCGCCGTCACGCACATCGAGCCCGACCCCCTGCGCCCTGCGGCCTGGCAGCTGCGTACCAGCGGCCTGGATGGCGCCACGCGCACCTTTGCCGGCTTCGACGCGGTGGTGTTTGCCCTGCCGGCGCCGCTGACCCAGGCGCTGCTGGCGCAATGCGCCGTGGCGCCCGCCTGGGGCGAGGCGCTGGCCGACGTGCAGATCGCCCCCTGCTGGACGCTGATGCTGGCGTTTGCCCAGGCGGTGCGGCCCGGCCTCACCACACTGGGGCCGCAGTGGAACGCCGCGCGCAGCACGCACCACCGCGTGGCGTGGCTGGCACGCGAGTCCAGCAAGCCCGGACGCGCGCAGATCGAGCGCTGGACGGTGCAGGCCTCGCCCCAGTGGTCGAGCGAGCACCTGAACGACGACGCGGCGCGCATCCGCGCCAAGCTCACCCGGGCCTTTGCCGAGGTCACCGGCATCCACGCCGCGCCCACGCACAGCCAGGTGCGCTGCTGGCCGCACGCGCTCACGCAGGCGCCGCTGGGCCAGCCCTTCGTGTGGGACGCCGGCACCGGCTTGGGCGCCTGCGGCGACTGGTGCCTGGGGCACCGGCTGGAGGACGCCTTCGTCTCCGGGCTGTCGCTGGCCCTGGCCGCCGCCTGAGCTTGGGCTACGTCGGCCGCTTCGCCCCCTCCCCCACCGGGCCGCTGCACGCGGGCTCGCTGGTGGCCGCCCTGGCCAGCTGGCTGGACGCACGCGCGGCCGGTGGCCGCTGGCTGGTGCGCATCGAGGATGTGGACCCGCCGCGCTGCCCGCCCGGCGCGGCCGAGCGCATCCTGGCGCAGCTGGCCGCCTGCCAGCTGCTGCCCGACGAGCCACCGCTGTGGCAGTCCACGCGCGGCGCGCGCTACCAGCAGGCGCTGGACGCCTGCGTGGCGCGCGGCCTGGCCTACCCCTGCGCCTGCACGCGCCGCGACATCGACACGGCCCTGGCGGCCCTCGGCGTGGTGCACGAGCGGCATGTGGAGCGGCCCTACCCGGGCACCTGCCGCGCGGGGCTGGGCGGGCGGGCGGCGCGGGCGTGGCGGTTTCGGGTGCAGGAGTATCAGGCGGGGGTGGCGGGCCGGGATTCGGGCCCGCTTTCTTTGCTCCCTCTCCCGCAGGCGGGAGAGGGCGGGGGTGAGGGTGGCATGCGTGAAGCGCCCGCTGGCTGTGCGGCCCCCTCACCCCTGCCCTCTCCCCCACAGGGGAGAGGGAGTTGCGGTCGCGCTGTACCCCCCACCCTCTCCCCCCACGGCATCCACTGGCACGACCGCCGCCTGGGCCCGCAATTCCAGGACGTCGCCGTGCAGATCGGCGACTTCGTGCTGCGCCGCGCTGACGGACTGTGGTCCTACCAGCTGGCCGTGGTGGTGGACGACGCCGACCAGGGCATCACGCACGTCGTGCGCGGCGAGGACCTGGTGGACAACACGCCCCGGCAGATCCTGCTGCAGTCGGCCCTGGGCCTGCCCACGCCGCAGTACCTGCACACCCCCCTCGTGCGGGGCGCGGATGGCGAAAAGCTCTCCAAGCAGCACGGCGCGCCCGCCATGGACGAGAGCCGCCCGCGCGCCGCACTGGACGCCGCGGCCCGCGTGCTGGGCCTGCCGCAGGCAGCGCCAGACGAGGCCATCGGGGCCGCGCTTGCCCGGTGGGTGCGCGCCTGGGCGAGAATCTACAATTTTGCGCCGTGATGCACAGCCCGCCCCTGCCTTCCAACCCCCAGACCACCGAGGCCGCGCCGTCCGGCGCGCCCGCGGACGTCGCCCACCCCAAGACCATCCGCAGCTACGTGCGCCGCGCCGGCCGCACGACCAGCGGACAGTCGCGCGCGCTTGAAGACCTGGGGCCGCGCTATGTGCTGGACTATCAGAACGCGCCGCTGGACGCCGAGGCCGCCTTCGGGCGCCGCGCGCCGCTGATCCTGGAGATCGGCTTTGGCATGGGCGAGGCCACAGCGCACATCGCGCAGGTGCGCCCCGGCGACGACTTCCTGTGCTGCGAGGTGCACGAGCCCGGCGTGGGCGCGCTGCTCAAGCGCATCGGCGAGCACGACATCACCAACATCCGCATCCTGCAGCACGACGCCGTGGAGGTGATCGAGCACATGCTGCCTCCCGGCTCGCTGGACGGCGTGCACATCTTTTTTCCCGACCCGTGGCACAAGAAGCGGCACAACAAGCGCCGCCTGATCCAGCCGCCGCTGGTGGCGCGCCTGGCCCAGCGGCTGAAACCCGACGGCTACCTGCATTGCGCCACCGACTGGCAGCCCTATGCCGAGCAGATGCTCGAGGTGCTGTCGGCCGAGCCGCTGCTGGCCAACACGGCGGCCGACTACGCGCCCCGGCCCGGCTACCGGCCGCTGACCAAGTTCGAAAACCGCGGCCTGCGGCTGGGCCATGGCGTGTGGGACCTCGTGTTCACCCGCCGCCCGCAGACCTGAGACCGGCACCCGTGCCCCACGCTGCCCCGAGAGAGTCCATCGCCATGAAGCCCCTGCTGCAGAACCTGGCCGAGATGACCGCCCACCGGGACCACCTGCGGCTGGAGGTGTCGGTGCTGTCCACGCTGGCGCAGCAGGGCCGTAACGTGAACGTGCGTGCGCTGGAGATCTTCGTGCACCGAGGCGAGACGCTGCTGCGGCCGCGCAGCTGGAGCACGGCCGAAGGGCGCATCGTCTCCAGCGACTGCGACCCCATCGAGGACACGCAGGCCGTGGCGCTGGCGCAGCTGCCCGAGCTGGCGCAGTGCATCGCCCGCGAGGGCAAGAGCGCCGAGCGCATCGGGCCGGACGGCCGCCACACGCTGTGGCTGCCGGTGTGGCTGGGCGACCGCGCCCACGCCTGCCTGGAGATCACCCAGCCCAAGCGCCTGACGCGGCACCAGCGCGACGTGATCACCGGGGTCTTCCTGGTCTATCAGAACTACCAGAGCCTGCTGGACTACAGCGAGCGCGACGCGCTCACCGGCCTGCTCAACCGCAAGACGTTCGAGGAGCAGTTCACGCGCCAGCCGCCGGTCGCGGCCGAGGCGGTGGGCGAGGACACGCCGGGCAACTGGCTGGCCGCGGTGGACATCGACCATTTCAAGCGGGTCAACGACCGCTTCGGCCACCTGTACGGCGACGAGGTGCTGATCCTGGTGGCCAATCAGCTGCGCACGCTGTTTCGCTCGCAGGACCGGATCTTTCGCTTCGGCGGCGAGGAGTTCGTCGTGCTGCTGCGCGCGGCCACGCTGGCGCAGGCCCGCGGCGCGCTGGAGCGGCTGCGCGCGTCCGTCGAAGCGCACGCCTTTCCGCAGATCGGCGGCATCACGGTGAGCATCGGCTTTGCCGCGGCGCATGGCGGGGCGCCGGTGGAAATCCTCGGGCGGGCCGACCAGGCGCTCTACTACGCCAAGGAAAACGGCCGCAACCAGGTGCGCTTCTATGGCGACCTGGTGGAGAGCGGCCAGCTGCGCGCGCGGGTGGCGCACGACGAGGTCGAGCTGTTCTGAGGGGCGGGGCTGGCAACGCCTGCCGCCCTGCCCATGGGATGCGGCGCGCGGGCACCGGCCGGCCCCCATCCCTGCCTTCCCCCAATGGGGGAAGGAGCCATGGACGGGGGGCGGGTCAGATCCGGTCGCGCACCCAGCCGGCCACGGACGCCAGCGCCTGCGGCAGCGCCGCAGCATCGGTGCCGCCGGCCATGGCCATGTCGGGTTTGCCGCCGCCCTTGCCGCCCACCTGGCCGGCCACGAAATTCACCAGTTCGCCGGCCTTCACCCGGCCCGTGCTGTCGGCCGTAACGCCGGCAGCCAGTTGCACCCTGTCGCCATCGACGGCGGCCAGCACGATGGCGGCGGTCTTGAGCTTGTCCTTGAGCTTGTCCATGGTCTCGCGCAAGGCCCTGGCGTCGGCGCCGGGCAGCTCGGCGGCCAGCACCTTGAGGCCGCCCACGTCCACGGCCTGGCCGACCAGCTCGTCGCCCTGCGACGCCGCCAAGCGGCCCTTGAGCGCGGCCAGCTCCTTCTCGAGGCCGCGCACCTGCTCGAGCACCTGCGCCAGGCGCGGCTGCACCTCGGCCAGCGGCGCCTTCAGGGTGGCAGCGGCGGACTCGAGCGTGGCCTCCAGCTGCTGCACATAGGCCAGTGCATGGGTGCCGGTAAGAGCCTCGACGCGACGCACCCCGGCGGCCACGCCGCCTTCGGCGACGATCTTGAACAGGCCGATGTCGCCGGTGCGCGAGACGTGGGTGCCTCCGCACAGCTCGCGGCTGGAGCCGATGTCCAGCACGCGCACGGTCTCGCCGTACTTCTCGCCGAACAGCATCACGGCGCCGGTCTTCTGGGCGCTTTCGATGTCCATCACGCGCGCCTGCGTGCCGTGGTTGGCCAGAATCTCCTCGTTGACCAGGCGCTCGATCTCGGTGATCTGCGCGTCGGTCAGGGGCGCGTTGTGCGTGAAATCGAAGCGCGTGCGCTCGTCGTTGACTAGCGATCCCTTTTGCTGCACGTGGCTACCCAGCACCTCGCGCAGCGCCTTGTGCATCAGGTGCGTGGCGCTGTGGTTGCGCACGGTGGCGGCGCGCAGGCCGGCGTCCACGCGCGCGGTCACAGCGTCACCCACCTTGAGCGTGCCCTGGGTCTGCGTGCCATGGTGGCCGAACACGTCGGCGCGGATCTTCTGCGTATCGACGACGCCGAACTGCACGCCCTCGGCCGCCAGCACACCTTGGTCGCCCACCTGGCCGCCGGACTCGGCATAAAACGGCGTGGACGACAGCACCACCACGCCGCTCTGGCCCTCGGCGAGCTGCTGCACCGGGCTGCCGTCGTGGTAGAGCGCCACCACCTGCGCGCCTTCTTCCAGGCAGTCGTAGCCGGTGAAGGCGTGGCCCGCGCCGCTGTATTCGAGCGCGCGGTCCATCTTGAACTTGCCGGCGGCGCGCGCCTGGGTCTTCTGGCGCTGCATGGCGGCGTCGAACCCTTCTGTATCCACGGCCACGTCGCGCTCGCGCGCCACGTCCTGGGTCAGGTCCAGAGGAAAGCCGTAGGTGTCGTGCAGCTTGAAGGCCACGTCGCCGGGCAGCACCGTGGCCCCGCCGGCCAGGGCGGCGTCCAGGATCTCCATGCCGTGGGCCAGCGTCTCGAAGAAACGCTCCTCCTCGACGCGCAGCACCTCGGTGATGCGCTCCTGCTGCTCGCGCAGCTTCGGGTAGGCATCGCCCATCTGCGCCACCAGGTCAGCCACCAGCTTGTGGAAGAACGGCGTCTTCTGGCCCAACTTGTAGCCATGGCGGATGGCCCGGCGGACGATGCGCCGCTGCACGTAGCCGCGCCCTTCGTTGCTGGGGATGATGCCGTCGGCCACCAGAAACGCCGTGGCGCGGATGTGGTCGGCGATCACTTTCAAAGACGGGTTGGCCAGGTCGGCCGTGCCGGTCTCGCGGCCGGCGGCGCGGATCAGCGCCTCGAACAGGTCGATCTCGTAGTTGCTGTGCACATGCTGCAGGATGGCGGCCAGGCGCTCCAGGCCCATGCCGGTGTCCACGCAGGGGGCTGGCAGCGGCACCACGCTGCCGTCTTCCTTCATGTCGAACTGCATGAACACGTGGTTCCAGATCTCGATGAAGCGGTCGCCGTCCTCCTCGGGGCTGCCCGGGGGGCCGCCGGGGATGTGCGGGCCGTGGTCGTAGAAGATCTCCGAGCACGGGCCGCAGGGGCCGGTGTCGGCCATCATCCAGAAGTTGTCGCTCTTGTACTTGCCGCCCTTGTTGTCGCCGATGCGAATCACGCGCTCGGCCGGCAGGCCGATTTCCTTGGTCCAGATGTCGTAGGCCTCGTCGTCCTCATGGTAGACCGTGGCCAGCAGCTTCTCGGCCGGCAGGCCGTAGACCTGGGTCAGCAGCTCCCAGCCCCAGTGGATGGATTCGCGCTTGAAGTAGTCGCCGAACGACCAGTTGCCCAGCATCTCGAAGAAGGTGTGGTGGCGCGCGGTGTAGCCCACGTTCTCCAGGTCGTTGTGTTTGCCGCCGGCGCGCAGGCAGGTCTGCACCGAGGCTGCACGCACATACGGACGCTTGTCCGTGCCCAGGAACACGTCCTTGAACTGCACCATGCCGGAGTTGGTGAACATCAGCGTCGGGTCGTTGCCCGGCACCAGGGGGCTGGACGCCACCACCGTGTGCCCCTTGGCGGCGAAGAAGTCCAGGAAGGTCTTGCGGATGTCGGCAACGGAGAAACGGGTGGTGGACATGGTGGTTCAGCAATGGGGGCGCACAGGCCGCACGGCGCCCGGATCGGGCAAACCGGCAATTCTAGTTTTTCTCGGCGAGGGCGGCGGCGGGCCGGCGCGGTGCCGCTACAATCGCGCCGCTGCCTGGCGGGCGTCGTTCAATGGCAGGACCTGAGCTTCCCAAGCTCAAGACGTGGGTTCGATTCCCATCGCCCGCTCCAGCCACCTGATCTGAGGCCCCCTCCAGGGCTTGCCAAGAACCCGCCTTTTCTTCAGGAAGGCGGGTTTTTTGTTGGGCTCTCGTAACGCTGTCGATGTAGTAAGGGATCCGCCTAGCAATTCAGGTATTGCATCCAAATATGATTCTTTAATGCAAAGATAAATTCATATTTGAGGTTTTAGAAATGTCCTCTTCCGAACAGAAACGCTCTGGCGCGCAGGCGGCCATGCCGCAGCCGGTCGCACGCGCGCTGCGCCGCCTGGGGCAGGATATTTCGGCGGCGCGGCGCATGCGCCGCCTGAGCCAGGAAGATCTGGCGCAACGCATTGGCACGTCACTGAGTACCGTCAGGCGGATGGAGGATGGCTACCCCGGCACCGCGCTGCACACATTCCTGCGCGCGCTGCACGTGCTGGGCAGGCTTGATGACCTGGTCAAGGCGACGGCCCTGGAGAACGACGCGCTCGGCATGGAACTGGTGCGGGAGCAGTTGCCGCAGCGGGTACGTACTTCATCTGGCAAGAAGCGTCTGGCGGCTCGCCCAGAGACAGCGGTGGGCATTGGCGACGCGCACACACAGGGGAACTCCGATGAACTGGAGGGCTTCTGATGGCAGCGCCTCGACCTTACCGGCGCCCGGACCTTGAAGTCCACCTGGGGGCAGGTGGCCAAGTCGTGGGGCGGCTGCACCTGGGTAGCGGCAGACGCAGCGCGTTCAGTTACGACGAAGGCTGGTTGCGGGATGCCCGCTTCTTTGCGCTGTCGCCCGACCTCCAGCCGGTGGTCGGTGTGCAGCATCCCAGGCAGGTGTTCTTCCTCGCGCTGGAGGACACCGCACCCGATGCCTGGGGCGAACGCGTGATCCGGCGCGCTCATGCCAGGCTGCGGCAGGCAGACCGCGACACGCCTGCACTGGACCCGGTGGACTTTGTGATGTGGGTGGACGATGAGGCGCGTGTCGGTGCGCTGCGCCTGTTCGATCCACCTATCTGCGCGCCGCAGGGCCGCACCGGCATGTGCCGCCGCTGGTGGAACTGGACAAGGTGCTGCACGCGGCGCGCGCCCTGGAGCAAGGCACGGAGAGCACTCAGGACCTGCGCTATCTGCTCGGGCAAGGCACGTCGCTGGGCGGGGCAAGGCCCAAGTCCACGGTACGGGACACCGATGGCCGGCTGGCAGTGGGGAAATTTCCCAGTCAGGCGGACCGCCGCGACGTGATCCGGGGCGAGGTGCTGGCCATGCAACTGGCGGCCCAGGCCGGCATCCGCACGGCATCCGCCCGCGTGGAAATGATCGGCGGCACGGCGGTGGCCGTCATCCGGCGTTTCGATCGCGCCAGCGACGGCGGCCTTCGACCTGAACCCGATGCCGGGTGACCGACGCGAAATCAAGACTTGGCTGACCGAGGATGCGGGCGTCGTTGACAACCCGGACATGCTGATGAGCGCCGCGCCGTATTTCAGGCTGGCCGTGGCCCAGGCCAAGGCGATCTGGAGCGAGGTGGCGCAGGCGGTAGAGGGCTGGCGCGCCGTGGCCCGCACGTTGGGCATGCAGAGTACTGATCTGCTGGACTTCGAGCCGGCGTTCGTCGAATCGGCCAGGCCCTGGCGGCCTCGCTAGGAAATGCCGCTACCGCTGAAATCCACCCCGGACGGTTCCGACCGAAGCTTCGTATAGCCAGCGAGAGCCGATGCGTTACTGTTCCAGCTGAATCACTCCAGCTCCTCCAGCGACCGCAGGCTCCTGCGGCTGGAAAACCGCCGCTCCTGCCCCGTCACTGGGTCCTCGAACGCCAGGGCGCGTGCCAGCAGCTGAAGCGGGCTGGAGTAATCGCCCGGCGCGGGGTCGTTGACCACCGGGTAGAGCGTATCTCCCACCAGCGGCAGGCCCAGCGCGGCCATCTGCACGCGCAGCTGGTGGCGGCGGCCGGTGGCCGGCTGCAGGCGCCAGCGGGCCCAGGGGCCATGGCGCTCGATCAGGTCGATCAGCACGCTGGCGTTGGGCTCGCCCGGCACCTCGTGCATGCGAAAGAAGTCGCCGCACTCCTGCAGCCGGCTCTCGCGCAAGAGCGGCAAGGACAGCCCTTCGCGCCATGGGGCAACGGCCTCGTAGACCTTGTGCACGGCGCGGTCGCGAAACAGCGCCTGGTAGCGTCCGCGCGTGGCGCGCTGCACCGAAAACAGCACCAGACCGGCCGTGTCCCGGTCGATGCGATGGACGGGCGAGAGCTCGTCCAGGCCAAGCTTGCGCTTGAGGCGTACCAGCAGCGTCTCCTGCAGGTAGCGACCTGCGGGCATGACGGGCAGGAAGTGCGGCTTGTCGGCTACCAGGATGTGCTCGTCCTGGTAGAGCACTTCTTCCTGAAAGGGCACGGGCGCTTCGTGCGGCAGTTCGCGGTAGTAGTAATAGCGCAGGCCGGGCGTGAACGGCGTGGCAGGCGTGGCGGGCTGGGCGTGCTCGTCCACCACCTCGGCGCGGGCCATGCGTGCCAGCCAGTCGGCACGCGCCACGGCGGGCAGCCGCTCACACAGGAAGTCGAGCAGCAGCCCGCCGCCGCGCGAGGGCAACACCACGCAGCTGGGGCGCACGCCGTCGCGCGTGGGCAGGACGCCCGGGTCGTGGGGGTTGTGCATGGCGCGGCATTCTAGAGGCCGTGCAGGGGCTGCACTCCGCGCGTTTTTGATAGCTGCACATCCAGCACAGACAACGGCTTGAGCCAGATTTCAGCGCAAATCAGGCTCGAACACCCCGGGCAGGGGCGGCTGGTGCTCCAGGCCGTCCAGGGCCACGTCGATGGCGTGCTTGATATGCGCCAGGGTGTGCAGGTCGCCCTCGGACTGGCGCACCGCATCCCACTGCACGGCATCGAAGTGGGCCGCGGCCTGCTCGGTCATGGCGGTGACGGTGGCCTGCACCGGCTGGGGCAGGATGCGCCCGTCCTGCTCAGGCACGGGGATGCGGATGAGAAAGCCGCGGTAGCCTTCCTCCAGGATGTGGCTGTCCGTGCGTGGGGGCGCGTTGTCGGGCATGGGCTTCGCTCCTGCAGACATCATTCCTGGGCGGTGGCGCGGCGCGCGCCGGATGCTGCCGTGGCCAGGCCGCGCAGCGCGTCCTCGCGCGAGGCGAAATGCTCGCTGGGCAGCGACACGGGCTGCCCGTCCACCTGGGCCTGGGAGAAAAAATAGCGCTTGCCGTCCCCACCGAGGCACAGCATGCCCGAATACGTGGCCCCGTCGGCCATGCCGAAGATGGTCTCCTGCGTCAGTGCATTTGCGGTGTACATGTGTCTGGCTGCCTTGGATGGTGAAAAGGGTCGAGGCCTGCGGGAGGCCATACGAAATGTTGCGAATCTTGTTGCAACAACTGCGCCCCATACGTAGGTCGACGACGCGTGTCCCTGCCCGCACCGGCTGGCATGGCCATGGCCTGTAGGACAAGCGCGGGACCAGCTGCACACCGCCTTGTGCCCGCACAGGCGGGCGCCCTAGCATGCCGCGCATGCCCTCCCCTACCCCACCCGACTCTGCCGGCACACCAGCGGCCCGCCCCGACGCCGCGGCGCAGGCACCGCGCAGGCACCGCGCACTGCGCGGCCTGGGTGTCGCCGCGGCAGTACTGCTGGGCGCGCTGCTGCTGCTCATCGTCCTGGTAGCGACCTTCGACTGGAACCGCGTCAAGCCCTGGGTGAACGACAAGGTCAGCCAGGCCACGGGCCGACGCTTCGCCATCGAGGGCGATCTGTCGGCGCGCTGGCACTGGCCGCAGCCGCTGGAGACTGGCTGGCGCCGCTGGGTGCCGGGCGTGACGGTGCAGGCCGAGCAGATACACATGGACAACCCCGACGGCTTCCTGGTGCCTGAGGCGCCGGCCCAGCCAGCGCCCGACCTGCCCGCCCTGCCGCGCCGGCCCGCGCCCGAGGCAGCGCAGGCCGCCGACGCCGCCCCGGCCGGCAAGGACGCACCGCCCCGCCCGCCCGAAGGCATGGGCACCATTGCCCGCGCCAGCGCCACCATGCGGCTGCTGCCCCTGCTGTCGCGCAGCCTGGTGCTCGACACCGTGGTGCTGGACGGGCCCGACATCGCGCTGGCGCGCCGCGCCGACGGCAGCAACAACTGGACCTTCACCACCCGCCACCAGGGCGAGGAGCGCCCGGGCCACGACAACCCGTGGGACCTGCGCGTGGACCAGCTCGTGGTGCAGGGCGGCTGGCTGGGCTATGCCGATGGCCTGAAACAGCTGGCGCTGCGTGCCCGCGTGGACACGCTCGAGCGCGGCGCCAAGGAGGCCGCCGACGGCCGCTACGGCATGCGCTTCGTCTTCGATGGGCACTACGGCAAGGGCCAGGTGCACGGCGAGGGCCTGGGCGGCCCGGTGCTCACGCTGCGCGAGAAGGTGGTGGACTACCCGCTGCGGCTCGACCTGCGCTCGGGCGACGTGCAGTCGCGCGCCGAGGGCATCGTGCGCAACCCGGCGGCGCTGGCGGGGGTGGACTTCCAGCTGTGGCTCAAGGGCCGCAGCATGGCCGACCTGTATCCGCTCACCGGCGTGGTGCTGCCCAACACCCCGCCCTTCGAGGTCGAGGGCCGCCTGCTGGGCAACCTGACGCCCGACCGCGCCGTGTGGGAGTACCGCAATTTCGACGGCACCGTGGGCGACAGCGACCTGCACGGCCGGGTCAGCTACACATCCGGCCAGCCACGGCCCAAGCTGGAGGGGCACATGACCTCCAAGCTGCTGCGCCTGGCCGACCTGGGCCCGGTGCTGGGCGCGCCCAGCGGCAAGCGCCCGCCCGAGAAAGGCACGCACCAGCGCGCCGGCAAGGTGCTGCCCGACGTGCGCTTTGCCACCGAGCGCTGGGGCGCCATGGACCTGGACCTGGCGTTCTCCGGCCAGAAGGTGGTGCGCCCCGAGGCCCTGCCGCTCGACCACCTGAGCGTGCGCGCCGTGCTGCAGGACCGGCAGCTGCACCTCACGCCCCTGCGCTTTGGCATGGCGCGCGGGCGCATCGACACCGACGTGCTGCTCGATGCGCGCACCCAGCCGCTGCAGGCGCGGCTCAAGGGCTCGGTCGAGGGGCTGCAGCTATCGGCGCTGTTCCCCAAGGTGGAGCTGATGAAGAAAAGCTTCGGCCGGCTCGACGGCGCGCTGGCCCTGCGCGGCCAGGGCAATTCCGTGGCCGCCATGCTGGGCAGCAGCAACGGCGACGTGCGCCTCTACATCCGCGACGGCACGTTCAGCAAGGAGCTGCTCGACCTGGCCGCGCTGAACCTGGGCAGCGTCATCGTTGCCAAGCTGTTCGGCGAGCACCAGGAGGTGAAACTGCGCTGCGCCGTGGCCGACCTGCGCGTCAAGGGCGGCATGGCCGACACGCGCAGCGTCCGGCTCAACACCGAGGAGGCCATCGTCGATGTCAACGGCCTGATCGACCTGGGCGAGGAGGAGATGAGCCTGCGCATCAAGCCCGCCTCGCTCAAGTGGAAGTTCTTCTCGCTGCGCACGCCACTGCACGTGGACGGCAGCTTCGCCCACCCGCGTGTGGGTGTCGAGCCCGGCCCGCTGCTGCTGCGCGCCGGCGCTGCCGTGGCCGCCGCCGCCGTGGCGCCCGCAGCGCTGGCGCTGGTGCCCATCACCGTGCCGGCGGCCGAAGACGATGCCAGCTGCGCCCGGCTGCTGGCGCCGGTGCAGGGCAAGCCAGGCAAGCAGGGCAAGTAAGCCGGCCCGCGGGCGGTCAGCGCCGCAGCGTGCGCAGCCGCAGCGCCCCGTCGAGCACCAGCACGGCCACGGCCACGAAAATGGGGCCGTAGGTCGGCCACTGCGCGGGCTGGATGGTCTCGCCCAGCAGCAGTGCCGCCAGCGCCAGCAGCACCGGCTCCACATAGCTCAGCAGCCCGAACAGGACCAGCGGCAGCCAGCGGCTGGCCGCCATG
Organism: Melaminivora sp.; assembly: GCF_032059615.1. Classification (NCBI taxonomy): domain Bacteria; kingdom Pseudomonadati; phylum Pseudomonadota; class Betaproteobacteria; order Burkholderiales; family Comamonadaceae; genus Melaminivora; species Melaminivora sp. The sequence goes on from NZ_DAMCAM010000010.1 coordinate 46,668, forward strand.
TACAGTGCCAGCGCCACCGCGCTGACCACGCCCAGCACCGGCACCATCAGCCACAGGTGCCGGCTCTCCAGCACCAGCGGCAGCGACGAGGGCGCGCGCAGCGCGAACCACAGTGCGGCCGGGGCCAGCAGCAGCATGTCCAGCCAGTGCCCGCCCAGGTGGTCGGTGGCCAGCTTGCGGCGCATGACGAAGTACACGGTGTAGCCCAGCGCCACCAGCCAGGTCTCCCAGGACATGCCGCCCGCGCGCAACACCTCATGCGCCACGCCCAGCCCCGCCAGCAGCGTGGCCAGCCACTGCAGGGGCGTCAGCCGCTCGCGAAACAGCACCCGCCCGGCCAGCACCATGACCAGCGGCAGCAAAAAATAGCCCAGCGACACCGGCAGCGCCCGCCCGTGCAGCGGCGCCCAGAGGAACACCCACAGCTGCACGCCCAGCATGGCGCTGCTGGCCAGCAGTCCCAGCGCCAGCACGGGCTGGCGCCGCACGCGCAGCGCCAGCAGCCGCACCCGGCCCCACTGCCCGAGCGCGATAAGCAGCACCGTGGTGAACGGCAGTGTGCACAGCACCCGCCAGCCGAAGATCTGCTCGCCGTCCAGCGGCGCAAGAAAAGGCGCCATGTAGTACATGGCGCCAAACATGACGGACGCCGCAACGGATGCGGCCAAGCCTTTGATCACGGGATGGAGAGGGAAGGAAGGGAGAAGAGGGAAAGAAAGGAAGGGGCGCGGCGCCGCGCCGGCGGGGATTGTCGGGCATACGTATAGTTGCGCCCTTTTTTCGCCCTGCCGCCCGCCACCGTGTCCCTCGTCACCGCCGCCGTCCTTGCCTGCCTCGTCACCGCCGTCAGCGACGGCGACACCCTGTCCGTGCGCTGCGGCGCGCACCGCCCCGAGCGGGTGCGCATCGTCGCCATCGACGCGCCCGAGATCCGCCAGGCCTTTGGCCGGCAGTCGCGCGAGCACCTCAGGCGCCTGTGCTTTCGCCAGCGCGCCGAGCTGTATCGCCTGGGCCGCGATGTGTATGGCCGCACGCTGGCACACGTGCGCTGCTCGGGTCAGGACGTGGCAGCCGCCCAGGTGGCCGCCGGCCTGGCCTGGGTCTCCACGCGCGACAGCCGGCTCGAGCGCCAGCTCGGCGCGCTGCAGCGCCAGGCCCAGGCCAGCCGCAGCGGTCTGTGGTCGCAAAAGCGCCCGCAGGCGCCCTGGGACTACCGCAAGCGCCAGCAGCGCAGGAAGACGGCCCAGGAGGCGCGCTAGCCGCGCCCTGCGGGCGCGACTGGAGGCGTCAGAGCAGGTCGGCGCGCAACTCGGCCGCGCTGCGCGGCGACAGCAGGCCGGGCGCCACGTCGAACACGGTCTTGCAACCGTGCTGGCCGCCGGCCTGCAGGCGGTGCACGGCGCGCGCATAGGCCACCAGCACGCTGGCGGTGAATTCGGGGTTGCTGTCGAGCTTGAGACGGTACTCGATGACCTGCTGCACGCCCTCGCTGCTGCTGCCGCTGCGGATCACGAAGCCGCCGTGCGGCATGGCGCCGTGGTCGCGCGCCAGCTCCTCGGCGCTGATGAAGTGCACCGTGGTGTCGTACTGGTCGAAGTAGTGCGGCATGCCGGCGATGGCTCGGCGCACGGCCTCGGGGTCTGCCCCGTCCTGCAGGACCACGTGGCACTCGCGGCGGTGCTTCTGGCGGGTGGACAGCTCGGGCCGCGAGCCGCTGCGCACGCGCTCCACGGCCTCGTCGATGGGAATGGTGTACTGCACGCCACCAGCCACGCCCGGCACGCGGCGGATGGCGTCCGAGTGACCCTGGCTCAGGCCCTTGCCCCAGAAAGTGTAGGTCTCGCCCTCGGGCAGCAGGGCCTCGCCCATCAGGCGGTTGATGGAGAACATGCCCGGGTCCCAGCCGGCCGAGATCAGCGCCGTGGTGCCGGCCGCGCGCGCGGCCGCGTCCACCGCGTCGAAGTGCTCGGGGATGCGCGCATGGGTGTCGAAGCTGTCCACCAGGCTGAAATGCGCCGCCAGCTGCGGGCTCTGCTCGGGCAGGTCGTCCTTGGAGCCGCCGCACAGGATCAGCACGTCCAGCCGGCCCTTGTGCGCCAGCAGGTCGTCCATGCGGTGCACGGCGGCGCCCGCGGTCAGGGGCCGGACCTGCGCCGGGTCGCGCCGGGTGTAGATGCCGGCCAGGACCATGTCCGGATTGCGGGCCAGGGCGGCTTCGACGCCGCGCCCCAGGTTGCCGTGTCCGACGATGCCCACGCGCAGGCGTGCAGCCGAAGTAGCTTCTTGCTCGGTCATGAGTAAAAGGTGATGCGTTGGCGGCAGGGGGAACATGAATGGCCGGCGCTGCCCTGCCAGCGCCGTCATGACTATTGCAACATCAACTCATGCGCATTATGCATGAGTAGCCGAAGCCGTTCAGGGCGCCTGCAATCGCCCTGCCAGCAACTCGGGCAGCCGCACCGGGTCGAGGCGGAAGCCGCAGGCCTGGGCGTGGCCGCCCCCTCCCATGCTGACGGCCAGCACCGAACAGTCGTAGCCGCGCTGCGAGCGCAGGCCGACCTTGACCTGGCCGTCCTCGGCCACCGACCACAGCAGCGCGAAGGTGCCGCTCCTGCGCGACACCAGATCGCCCACCAGGCTGTGGAAGGCCCCGGGCGCGTTCACCGCCAGCCCATCCTCGCCGTTGAAGCACAGGGGCCGGGCGGCGCGGGCGATGTCCTCGGCCAGGTGCTGGAATTTCTCGTCCATGGCCTGCCCGCGCGCGACGAAGTCCCGCACTTCGGCGGCCGAGAAGTCGGCGATGCGGCTCCAGCGCTCGAACTCCTGCGGCTCCAGGTCGAGCGCGGCAACGAAGCCGGCCGTCTCGGGGTAGCGCCAGTTCCACAGGTCGCGGTCTTCGACGAAGCGCACCAGGTCGGGCAGGGGCGCGCCGGGGTGGAAGAACTCCCAGCCCAGGCGCGCGCCCGACTTGTGCATATCAAAGTGCACCACGCCGCTGCGGCTGACGAAGCCGGCCAGCTCCTGGGCGGCGCTCTTGTGGTGGTCCAGCAGCACCAGGCGGGCGGCGGCCGCGTCGATCTCGGCCAGCAGCGCCGGGCCGAAGGCGAAATCCAGCACATACACGGTGCGGCCGGCAAGCGCGGGCAGATCCTGCAGGCCGCCCACTTTGCCGTGCTGCAGGGGCACGCATTCCACCTCGCCGCCGTAAAAGCGCCAGGCGGCCAGGGCCGCGGTGAAGCCGTCGGCACAGCGGCCGTGATAGAGGACGAGCGGAGCCACGTCGCGCTCGCGCGAAGGCGCCAGGACGGGGGGCAGCCCCAGCGGGGCAGGAGAGGAATTCATCATGGCCGGCATTGTCGGCGAGGCCGGGTAGCGGGGCACAGACCGGGCCGCATCGCTTTTGATAGCTGAAACCCCTCGCCAGTCAATGGCTAAAAGCGTTTTTCATCCATTTTCCAGGCGGGCCGGCGGTGCGGGCGATGCGCCGCCTTCCTACAGGCCGCTCCGCCCGGCCCTTCCATGATGGGCGGGCGCAGGCGCGCGGCTTTCGTCCTGCCGCTCAGGGCGTCATCAGGATGCGGCTGCGCGGCTGGGTCTCGTGCGGCTCGCGTACCCATTTGCGCATGCCGTCACGCCCGCTGGTGGCGCGCATCAGGAGTGCACCGGCCACCATGGCGTGCACCACGGCGCGCGTGCGCGACGGCGTGAGGAAAGCGCAGGTCAGCAGTCCAAGGCCCGCCAGCAGGGTGAATTCGTGCTCGTACGGAGCGCTCTCGCGCGCATCGTCATAGGCGATCACGTTGCGGACGGTTTCACGGAGGTCGGAGGTATTCATGCTTGGGGTCCTCATCGAAGCGTTGCGCCGCACACCCCGTGTGCGCGGCGGGGCGTCCTGCCCGGCGCACCACCCTAGGGCGCCCACACCCGCAGCCGCGCCATCGGGCAGGCCATGGTGTTGTAGGAATGCCGCCTGCGCGCCATCACTGTACGGATCAACAGGTAACATCACCCTCCCGTCGCCCACGGGTCCGTGAAACGCACATCCCCGTCCCACCATGCACATCGACCAGATCGCCATTGCCTTGCTGGGCGCCGCCGCGGCCTGGCTGTCCCAGGCGCGCTCGCCGGCGTCGCGCCGCTGGGCCTGCATCTTCGGCCTGCTCGGCCAGCCCTTCTGGTTCTACGCCTCCTGGCAGGCGGGGCAGTGGGGCATCTTCACCGTCTCGATCATCTACCTGGCCGCTTGGCTGCGCGGCGTGTGGGTGTACTGGGTGGTGCGCCGCGACGAGCCCGAGGGGCGGCGCCTGGGCACCATCCAGCTCACGCCCGGCCGCGGGCTGTGATGGACGCCGCCGCCGCGGCCCTGCCGCTGCTGTGGCGCGACGCGCACCTGGTGGCCGTGTACAAGCCCGCCGGCTGGCTGGTGCACCGCACCGGCCTGGACGCCGGCGAGACACGCTTCGTCCTGCAGGCGCTGCGCGACCAGCTCGGCCAGCGCGTCTATCCCGTGCACCGGCTCGACAAGGGCACCTGCGGGGTGCTGGTCATGGCGCTGGACGCCGCCTCGGCCGCCCGCATGGCCGAGGCCTTTGCGGCGCAGGCCGTGGCCAAGCGCTACCTGGCGCTGGTGCGCGGCTGGGCGCCCGCGGCCTGCACCATCGATCACCCCTTGCGCCCGGACGACGCCCCGCCCGACGCGCCGGTGCAAAGCGCCCTGACCCGCACCACCTGCCTGGCCCGGCTGGAGCTGCCCGAGGCCAGCGATGCCCGCCACGCGACCACGCGCGCCTCGCTCGTGCTGGCCGAGCCCGCCACCGGCCGGCGCCACCAGATCCGGCGCCACCTCAAGCACATCGCCCACCCCCTGATCGGCGACGCCACGCACGGCAAGGGCCCGCTCAACCGCTGGTGGGCCGCACGCCTGGGCCTGGGCCGGCTGTGGCTGCACGCCTGGCAGCTCAGCCTGCGGCACCCGGCCGACGGGCGCCTGCTGCACCTGCACAGCGGCCTGCGCTGGCCCGCCCAGGGGGCGACGCCGGATGCGACAGCGCCCTGGCGCGACTGGCACGAGCGCGTGTTCCCCCTGCCCTGGGTTCAGCCTGCCGCTGCCTCCGCCCCCTCCCCCGCTGGGGGAGGGCCGGGGTGGGGGCCAGCCCCGGCCGGATAGCCGACCGCAGCGTCCACCGCCAGCCGGTCCCATCCCCGCCTTCCCCCAGCGGGGGAAGGAGCCGGGACGACACTGGCGGCAGCGTCCTACCCGCGTGATCGGCCGGCGCCGCTGCCCGCACGCGCCCTGGGCGACAGACTGTTCGGGCAGACCGGCCCCGGCGCCCCGCCACGGGCCGTGCCCCCACCACCGAGGACACACCCCATGCCAGAGCAGAACGCAGAACAGAACGCCACCATCCGCGGCACCGTGCACTACCGCGAGGGCGACGGCCCCGAGCTGAAGATCCCCGAAGGCCGCGTGAAGATGCACCCCGCCGGCGACAGCATGGCGCTGAGCTGGACCACCCCCGACGGCTCGGCCGGCCAGGCCGCGCTGACCCCCGAGCAGTACCGCCAGTACGTCGAGGACGGCCGCATCGTGCCCGACGAGGGCACGGGCCAGGCGCCGCGCACCTGACCCGAAGCATGGCGCCAGGCCCTACCATGGGCCCGCCATGACCCAGCCCGGCCCCGCCCCTTCCGCCCGCCCTGCCCTGGACCTGCCCGCCCTGGATTCGGCTCCCAGCGCCGAAGGGCTGCGCCAGCTGCTGCGCGCCGCGTTGCCGGGCAAGGGCCACCAGAAGACCGCCGGCTGGTGGGAGCAGATGGATTTTTTGCTCACGCGCAGTCACGTGGACGAGGATGGCGACGCCTACCACGACGGGCTGTTCCTGACGCTGTGGAAGCGCTGGGACTTCTGGCTGGCCCTGCCGGGCACCGAGCCCGTGCAGACCGGCCACTGGGCCGCCCGCGCCTGGGCGCGCGTGACCCGGCCTGCCGCCCGGCCAGCCACCGGCGCTGCGGGCCTGCTCGGCCGCCAGCGCGGCTATGACGCGGCGGGCGAGCCCGAAGCATGGGCGCCCCTGCCCCCTGCCAGCCAGCAGCCGAGCGACGACGACGCGGACCCAGCCTCGCAGGCCCTGCGCCATGCCTGGCACCTGCTGCTGCGCTACTGGCATGCCGCCGAGCACGAGCGCCGCGGCGGCTGGCCCCTGCGGACGCGGCTGCACGCGGCCCTGTCTCGCGAGCGCGTCGCTGCGCTCATCGCCCTGCCGGTGTTCACCGAGCGCTACGACGACTGGAGCGACCCCGAACGCAGCGGCTGGTGGGACGGCGACGTCTGGCTCGGGGCCCGGCAGCGGCAGGCGTCGGGCCTGGCCCTTGCGGGCGGGCGCGGCGCGGCCCTGAAACTGGGCTGGCGCAACGGCACCGAAGGCCCCGGCGACCCTGATGACGACGCGCACGCCAGCTACCAGCTGGAGCTGCTCGGCCCCGACGCCCCGCCCGCCCCAGGCACCCTGCACCCGCCGGGCCTGCTCATCAGCTACCGCCAGCGCCAGAGCGCACCGCGCGCCCCTCTGCCCGGGCACGCCGCGCTGCATGCGGGCCGGTTGCTGCAGTTGTTCGGGCCGGCCCGGGCCCGGCTGCTGGCCGGGCACGCCCGCGACGAGGCCGCGCGCGCAGAGGCGCTGCAGGACCTGGGCGCGCCCGCCGCCGCGCCCGCCCTGGCGCGGCTGCCGCCCTATGACGCAGCGAGCAGTGACGAGGCCGTGTTCGGTGCCGAGGTCATGGCCCTGTCGCGCCGCTGGCAGGCCGCGGCGCGCGCGCACGCGGCCGAGGTGCGCGGACGCTGGGCGGGCGAAGGCGGCTGCGGCCAGGAGCCCGCCCACGCCGTGCGCGATGCCCGGGCGCTGCACGCGGCCGAAGTGCTGCAGCTGGTGCGCCAGCTCAACGCGCTGGGCGATGCCGGCGCGCTGCAGCGCCTGCACCACCGCTTCGCCTTCGCCCCGGTGGTCTTCGCCGCGCATGCCGCGCGCCATGGCTGCCCGGTGCTGGCCCTGCACTGGCGGGAGGACGGCAGCCTGCACGCCCGGGTGCGGCCGGCCGCTGGCAACGCGCCCGCCGGCTGGCGCCTGCACTGGGAGGGGCCGGACCTGGCCAGGGTTGCGCCCGTGCCGGAGGCGCCCGATGCGGCACGGCCATGCTCAGCGCCCGAAATCTCTGGAGAGCCCGGCCCTGCCGGCGCCACGGCCGCCCTGCCCGGGCTGCAGCTGCTGGGCGACGCGGGCGGCGATCTGCGCGCCCTGGCGCCGGATGGCCACTGCCTGTGGCGCCACCACGTGGGCGGGGCGGTGACGTGCATCGCCGTGCAGCCTGGTGCCAGCGGCCTGCTGGCGGTGGGCACGGCGGCGGGCTCTGTGGTGCTGCTGCGCAAGGCGGCCGGGCCCGACCCGCTGCACGCCGGCACCTCGCGCCTGCACGAGCTGCGCCGCGTGCTCTTCTGGGCGCGCGAAGCCGGACCGCTGCTGTGGTGAGCCTTCAGCCGCCCTCGTCCTGCGCCCGGTTGCGCGCACGCCGGTCGTCGCGCTTGCGCTGCTCGGACTTGCGCTCGGCGCGCTCGGCCTCGCGCTGGTCGGCTGCGGCCTGCCAGACGCGCCAGTCCTCGGGCGTCTCCAGCGTGATGGGGCCGATGGCGCCCGCGCGAAAGTCCACCAGCACCAGCTCGGCGGCCTTCTGCAGGTTCAGCCGGCCGCCGCTCATGACGGCGCCGCGCTTGCGGGCGATGCGTTCGAGCAGCTCATCGTCGTGCAGCGCGGCCAGCGCCTCGGGCGCCAGGCCCAGGCGAAAGCGCGCGTCCAGCTGGGCGCCATAGTGCTGCTTGAGGTAGCCCAGGAGCGCCATCGCCACCTCCTCGTCGTCGTAGGCATTGCGGCCGATGGCGCCGCTGGCCGCCAGGCGCTCGCCACTCTCGGGCACGACGATGCGCGGCCACAGCATGCCGGGCGTGTCCCAGAGGTAGAAGTCGTCCTCCAGCACGATGCGCTGCTCCTGCTTGGTGATGCCCGCTTCGTCGCCGGTCTTTGCCTCGCGCCTGGCCGACAGGGTGTTGATCAGCGTGGACTTGCCCACGTTGGGCACGCCCACGATCAGCACCCGCATGGGCCGCGCCATGCCGCGCCGGTTGGGCGCCAGCTGCCGGCAGCCGTCGGCCAGCCGGCGCGCGGGCGCGCGCTCGGAGGCGTCCAGGGCAATGGCGCGCGTCCCCTCGCGGGCGTTGTACCAGTCCAGCCAGACGGGCGTGCGCGCGGGGTCGGCCAGGTCCTGCTTGTTGAGCACCTTGAGCGTCGGGCGATTGCCCGTGAGCTCGGCCAGCAGCGGGTTGGCGCTGGAGGCCGGCAGGCGCGCATCCAGCAGCTCAATGACCACGTCGATGTCCTTGATGCGCTCGGCGATCGCCTTGCGGGTCAGGTGCATGTGGCCGGGGAACCACTGGATGGTGGACATGGGTGCTCTCTGGGTCGTGGGAAAGGGCCGAAAGCTTAACGGCTGGCGACCGCCGGTTCAGGCGCCGCGCAGCGCGGCGCGCAGCTGCTCGCCCACCTGGGGCCGCTCGGCAAAGGCGTCGGGCGGATTGGTGCCGGCCACGATGGCTTCCATGCGGGTCTGCACGTTGCCCAGCGCCTGCGGGTGGCTGTAGATATAGAACTGCCCCGCGCGCACGGCGTCGAACACCTTCTGCGCCACCTCGGGCGCGCTCACCCGGCCGCTCTCCACCGCCTTGGCGATCATGGCCTGGCCGATGGCCTGGCTGCGCGTGGGCTGGGCGGGCGCCCCACCCTGCGGGCGGTTGCGCTCGCTGGCGGTGATGCCGGTGGGCACGAAGTAGGGGCACAGCACGCTGGCGCCCACCTGCCCGGTGACCAGGGACAGGTCGTGGTACAGCGTCTCGCTCAAGCTCACCACGGCGTGCTTGCTGACGTTGTAGATGCCCATGTTGGGCGGGTTCAGCAGCCCGGCCATGCTGGCCGTGTTGACGATGTGGCCGCGCCAGGACGGGTCGGCGCGCGCGGCCTCGAGCATCATGGGGGTGAACAGGCGCACGCCGTGCACCACGCCCCACAGGTTGACGCCCAACACCCACTGCCAGTCGGCCACCGAGCTTTCCCACACCAGCCCGCCCGCGCCCACGCCGGCGTTGTTGAAGACCAGGTGCGGCGCGCCGAAGCGCTCGCCCACGTCGCGCGCGAGCTGCTCCATCTGCGCGGCGTCGGCGACGTCCACGCGCCGCGCCAGCACCTGGCAGCCGGCCTCGCGCATCTCGGCCTCGGCGGCGGCCAGCGCATCGGGCTGCACGTCCACCAGCACCAGCTGCATACCCAGCCGCGCGGCGATGCGCGCGCATTCCAGGCCAAAGCCCGAGCCCGCGCCCGTGAGCACGGCCGTCCTGCCCTCGAAGTTCTCGATCATGGTGTGCGCCCCCGGGTCAGATCAGCTTGACCAGCTGCTTGCCGAAGTTCTTGCCGCGCAGCATGCCCAGGAAGGCCTCGGGTGCGGCAGCCAGGCCCTCGGCCACGCTCTCGCGCGGGCGCAGTTTGCCGGCGGCGACCAAGCCGCCCAGCTCCTTCAGCGCCTCGCCCCACACGTCCATGTGCTCGCTGACGATGAAGCCCTCCACGCGCATGCGGTTGATGAGGATCAGGGCCGGGTTTTGCAGCGGCAGCGGCTGGCCGTCGTAGCCGGCGATCATTCCGCACACGGCCACGCGGGCGAAGGCGTTGGAGCGCAGCAGCACGGCGTCCAGGATGTGGCCGCCGACGTTCTCGAAGTAGCCGTCGATGCCGTTCGGGCAGGCGGCCTTCAGCGCGGCGGACATGGATTTCAGGTCGGGGTGCTGGCGGTGGTCGATGCACGCGTCGAAGCCCAGCTCCTCGGTGGCGTAGCGGCACTTGTCCGGGCCGCCGGCAATGCCCACCACGCGGCAGCCGCGCGCCTTGGCCAGGGCCCCGAAGGCGCTGCCCACGGCGCCGGTGGCGGCGCTCACCACCAGGGTTTCGCCCGCCTTGGGGTTGATGATCTTCACCAGGCCGTACCAAGCCGTCACGCCAGGCATGCCAACGGCGCCCAGGTAGTACGACAGCGGCACGTGCGTGGTGTCCACCTTGCGCAGCGCGCCGGGCTGGCTGGCGTCCACCACGCTCCATTCCTGCCAGCCGCCCATGCCGACCACCTTGTCGCCGGGCGCAAAGCCGGGGTGGCGGCTCTCGGCCACCTCGCCCACGGTGCCGCCGATCATCACTTCGCCCAGCCCCTGGCTGGCGGCGTAGCTCTTGCTGTCGTTCATGCGCCCGCGCATGTAGGGGTCCAGGCTCAGGTAGTGGTGGCGCACCAGCACCTGGCCGTCCTGCAGCGACGGGGTGTCGGCGCTGACGAGCTTGAAGTTGGCGGCCGTGGCCTCGCCCTGAGGGCGGTTGTCAAGAACGATCTGCTGGTTGCGTGGCATGGCGGGTTCTCCAGTACGGGTGGGTTGCTGACGGTTTTGATAGCTGCCAGCCCTTACGGGACAATGGCTGGAGCCGTTTTTCATGCCTGAAATGGCAGGCTCAGGCGGCCGGTGGCTGCGCCAGGGGAACGTAGCGGAAGGTGCCGGTGGCGTGGCTGCAGGCGCGGCCCTCGGCATCGTGCACCGTGCCCTCGACGAAGGCGGTGGAGCGCGTGCGGTGCAGCAGCCGGGCGCGTGCCAGCAGCCGCCCGCGCGCGGGCTGCATGAAACTGGTCTTCATCTCGATGGTGACGATGCCCAGCTGCGGCTGCACGCTGCGCGCGGCGGTGGCCAGCGCCACGTCCAGCAGCGTCATCACGGCGCCGCCGTGCGCCACGGCAAACGAGTTCATGTGCTGCGGCTGCACCTCGTAGCGCAGCTCGGCCTCGCCCCCTTCCATGCGCTCGAGCACGAAGCCCAGCTCGCGCACGAAGGGAATCTCCACGTCGAAGTCGAGCCCGGACATGGCCGCGCACGCCTCAGCCACCGATGAGGGCGCTCACGCCGCCGTCCACCGCCAGCCACTGGCCGGTGATGTGCTTGCCTGCGTCGCTGGCGTACAGCAGGGTCAGGCCCTTCAGGTCCTCGTCGTCGCCCAGGCGGCGCAGCGGTGCGTGCTCGGCCATGGCCTGCTCGCCCAGGGTCTCGATCAGCACGGCGGCCATCTTGGTCTTGAAAAAACCCGGGCAGATGGCGTTGACGCTGATGCCATGCACGCCCCACTCGCCCGCCAGGGCGCGCGTGAAGTTGATGACCGCGCCCTTGGAGGTGTTGTAGGCAATGGTCTTCATGCCGCTGGGGTTGCCGCCCAGGCCGGCAATGGAGGCGATGTTGATGATGCGCCCGCCCTTTCTCGGGATCATGCTGGCGCGGGCAATCGCCTGCGACAGCAGGAAGTAGCCGCGCACGTTCAGGTTCATGACCTTGTCCCAGGCGGCCACGGGGTGGTCCTCGGCCGGGGCGCCCCAGCTGGCGCCGGCGTTGTTGACCAGGATGTCCACGTCGCCCATGCGCTCGAGCGTCTCGCTGGCCAGACGCTGGATGTCGTCCTCGCGCGCGCAGTCGGCGGCGATCCAGCGCGCGTCGATGCCGGCGGCCTGCAGCTCGGCGGTGGCGGCCTCCAGGTCCTCGGCCTTGCGCGAGCTGAGCATGATGCGCGCGCCCGCCTCGCCCAGGGCGTGCGCCATCTGCAGGCCCAGGCCGCGCGAGCCGCCGGTGACGAGGGCGGTCTTGCCCGAGAGGTCGAAAAGCTGTTGCACGGTGCGCGCCATGGGCTGTGTCTCCTGAAGAAAAAGGTCGCGGCTATTGTGGTCCGCCGCGCGGGCCGGCGGCTGTCGCCTGCGCGATTGTCCCGCCGGGTGCCGCGCAGCGCCGCCCGCCCGCGGCGCGCGAGAATGGGCGATGCGCACGCAAGCCCCACAACCCTCTGCACGCTGGTATTTCGGCTGGAACATCGTGGCCGCGGCCACCGTCATCACCCTGCTCACCGTGGGCATGCGGCTCGGGATCGGGCCGCTGTTCCTGCCCATGGCCGAGGACCTCGGGTTTTCCCGCAGCCTGCTGTCGTCCATCGTCGCCGTGGGCATGCTGTGCTATGGCCTGGCCATGCCGCTGGCCGGCTGGCTGGTGGCACGCCGCGGCACGCGCGCGGTGCTGCTGGCGGGCACGGCCATGGTGGTGGTGGCCACGCTCTGGGCCGCCGGCACGCGCAGCGCCACCGGGCTGCTGCTGAGCTTTGGCGTGCTGATGTCGGTGGGCGCGGGCTTCACCAGCCCCGTCGCGCTCACGCCGGTCATCAGCCGCTGGTTCCAGCGGCGCCGGGGCATGGCGCTGTTCTTCCTGTCCACCGGCTCCATGGCCGGCATCGCGGTCATGACGCCGGTGCTGGGCCTGGCGCTGCAGCACCTGTCGTGGCAGGCCACCCTGCTGGGCTTTGCCGCGCTGTTTGCCGCCATCACCGTGCCGGCGGCGCTGCTGGTGGTGCGCGACGAGGCGCCCGAGGGCGGCGACGCGCCGCTGCCCGGCAGCCCCGCCGCGCAGGCCACAGGGCCCGCGCCCGGCGCGCACTGGACAGTGCTGCAGGCCATGCGCACGGCCACCTTCGCGCGCATCACCTTCGGCCTCTTTGCCTGCGGCTTCAGCATGAACCTGCTGGGCACGCACGGCATGCCCATGCTGATGGACCACGGCTTCGACGCCACCACCAGCGCCCTGGG
>NZ_DAMCAM010000011.1:0-55539 GCF_032059615.1 Melaminivora sp.
TGGCGTTGGACAGGTCCAGCGCCTCGCTCTCCTCGATCAGCGGGCAGACCCAGTAGACCTGGCGCCCGGCGGCCACCTGCGCGGCGATGCGCTCGACCACCTGGGGGCGGCGGCTGTCGCTGAGCACGCGCGTGAGCACCGGCGTGCGCCCGGGCGGCAGCTCGTCGATGGTGGACACATCCAAGTCGGCGTAGTAGCTCATGGCCAGGGTGCGCGGGATCGGCGTGGCGCTCATCATCAGCAGATGCGGCTCCATGGCCGCGCCGCCCTCGCCTTCGTGCCCGGCGAGCTTCTTGCGCAGCGCCAGCCGCTGGGCCACGCCGAAGCGGTGCTGCTCGTCGATCACCGCCAGCCCCAGGCGGGCGAATTGCACCTGCTCCTGGATCACCGCGTGCGTGCCCACCACCAGCGCCGCCGTGCCGTCGGCAATGGCCGCCAGCATGGCCGCGCGCTCTTTCTTCTTCTGCCCGCCCACCAGCCAGGCCACGTGCTGGCCGCGCGCGGCCAGCAGCGGCTCGAGCCAGCCGATCAGCTTGGCGAAGTGCTGCTCGGCCAGGATCTCGGTGGGCGCCATCAGCGCGCACTGCCAGCCCGCGTCCATGCACAGCGCCGCGGCCAGGGCCGCCACCGCCGTCTTGCCCGAGCCCACGTCGCCCTGCAGCAGCCGGTGCATGGGGCGGCGCGTGGCCAGGTCGCGGGCGATCTCGGTGCTCACGCGCTGCTGCGCCGCCGTCAGGACGAAGGGCAGCGCGGCCAGCAGCTGCTCGTGCAGCGGTGCGGCGCCCGCCGCGCGCAGCACGGGCGCGGCCAGGCGGGCGCGCTCGCGCCGGGCCGCCAGCTGCGACAGCTGCTGCGCCAGCAGCTCCTCGGCCTTGAGTCGCTGCCAAGCCGGGTGGCTGTGGTCCTCCAGGGCCGCCAGGGCCACATCCGGCGTGGGGTTGTGCAAGAAAGAGAGCGCGTCGCCCAGGCTCCACAAGGGCTGTGGGCCTTTTTCACCCCCATGGGGCTGCAGGGGCGGCGCCAGTCCGGGTGGCAGCGTCTCGGGCAGTTCCACGCGCGCCAGGGCCGTGGCGATGGCGCGGCGCAGATAGGCCTGGGGCAGCTGCGCCACCGTCGGATAGATGGGCGTGAGCGCGGCCGGCAGTGCGCCGTCGGCGCGCCGGAACGCCGGGTGCAGCATCTGCCGGCCCCAGAAGCCCCCGCGCACCTCGCCGCGCGCGCGCAGGCGCACGCCCACCGCCATGGCCTTCTGGTGCGAGGGGTAGAAGCTGAAGAAACGCAGCTCGCAGCTGCCGCTGGCATCCTGCAGCGTCACCACCAGCTGGCGGCGCGGTTGGAACTGCACCTCGCAGGACGTGACCGTGCCCTCGATCTGCACCGTGCTGCCCTCGCGCGCGCTGGCGATCGGCGTGATGCGCGTCTCGTCCTCGTAGCGCAGCGGCAGGTGCAGCGCCAGGTCGATGTCGCGCGTGAGGCCCAGCTTGTTGAGCGCCTGGCGCGCCGGGCTGGGGCGCGCCGCGGCCGGCGCCGGCGCCGGCGCACTGCGGCCGGGCTGCGCCGCGGTGCGCAGGCGGGGCGCCTCGCTCAGGCCGGCTGCCCGTACGCCAGGCATCGATCGCGTCCCTGCTCTTTGGCGCGGTACAGCGCCGTGTCGGCGCAGGCCACCAGCGCCGCCGCGCCGGCGCCGCCCGGCCGGCCTTCCTCGGCCTGGGGCACGCCGGCGCAGACCCCCGCGCTGACGCTCACCTGCCCGCCGGGCACCAGCGTGCCCGCATGCGGCAGCGCCAGGTCGCGCACGGCCTGCACCATGCGGCGCGCCACCTGCAGGGCGCCGCCTTCGTCGGTGTCGTGCAGGATGGCCACCAGCTCCTCGCCGCCGTAGCGCGCCACCAAGTCGGTGCCGCGGCGCACGCAGCCGGCCACGGCGCGCGCCACCGCCTGCAGGCACGCGTCGCCCTGCACGTGGCCGTAATGGTCGTTGTAGCGCTTGAAATAGTCCACGTCGATCATGATCAGCGCCAGCGGGCGCTGGCCGCGCCGCGCCAGCGCGCAGGCCTGCTCCAGGCGCTCTTCGAAGTAGGCGCGGTTGGCGATGCCCAGCAGCGCGTCGGTGCGCGAGAAAGCGCGCAGCCGGGCGTTGGCCTCCTGCAGCTCGCGCGTGCGCTGCGCCACGCGCTCCTCCAGCTCCTGGTTGACCAGGGCCAGCTGGGCGTTCTGCGAGGTCAGCACCGAATACAGCTTGCCGATCATCTTGAGCAGCGCCTGCGTGCCGTTGTCGCGCGTCTCGCGCTCGCGCTCGAACGCCTCCTGCGCCGTCATGCCCTCGCGCACCGAGGCGACCTGGCGCGCCATGGACTGGTCGATGCCCAGGATGTGCAGCCCCAGCCACGAGGTGAGAAAGCCCGCCAGCGTGGTGCTCGGATCGCTCATGTTGTGCCGCTGCGTCCACAGCACGCGGATCTGGTCGACGAACTGGTGGTGCAGGTGGCGGTGCAGCTCCACGTGGCGCTCGTCCAGGCCCACCTCGGCCATCATTTCTTCCTCGTCGCGGAAGTGGTATTCGGTATAGGCCAGCAGGCGCCCATAGATGTCGGCCAGCAGCGCATCGCTGTCCTCGGGCGGGTTGAACAGGGCGCGGCTGAGTTCGTTGAACAGCTCTACCAGGGCCTGATGCTGCTCATCGACGGCGGGCAGGTGGGTGACGAAGTTGTCGTCCCAGACAAAAGAGGCTTCCATCGCGCTTGGGTGCATCGCAGATGCGTAGTACGGAAAAGGAGTGTACGGGCAGGCCCGCCGCCGGTCCCAGGTTTGCCCCGGGCGCCGGCACCGCGGCCGGGGCGTCGTGCCCGGCCGCGAAGGCCTCCAGCTTGCAACACTTTTCGACATTTAGTAACATTCCCGCTTTCTCCGCTGCATCGCCTGCCTTCCATGCTCAAGCGCATCCGTGTCGAAGACCTGACCCTGGGCATGTACGTGCACGAATTCTGCGGCTCCTGGCTGGACCATCCGTTCTGGCGCAGCCGCTTCGCCATCGCCCAGCCCGAGGACTTGGCGCGCATCCGCGCCACGCCGGTGCGCGAGGTCTGGATCGACACCGGCCGGGGGCGCGACGTGGCGCGCCCCCGGCCCGCGGCGCCGCCCGCCGCCGCGCCGGCCCCTGCCACCGCGCCGCTGCCGGCCGCAGCGCACGCCACGCGGTCGGCGTCCGCCGAGCAGGAAATGCGCCGCGCCGCGCGCATCGTGCGCCGGAGCAAGGACGCGGTGGTGCACATGTTCCAGCAGGCGCGCATGGGCCGCGCCATCCACCCGGCGTCGGCCCGGGGCCTGGTGCAGGAGATCCAGGAGTCCGTGCAGCGCAACCCCGGCGCCCTCATCAGCCTGGCGCGCCTCAAATCCGCCGACGACTACACCTACCTGCATTCGGTGGCCGTGTGCGCGCTGATGGTGGCGCTGACGCGCCAGCTCGGCATGGACGAGCAGCAGACCCACACGGCGGGCATGGCCGGCCTGCTGCACGACCTGGGCAAGGCGCGCACGCCGCTGGAGGTGCTCAACAAGCCGGGCAGCCTGAGTGACGAGGAGTTCGCGCTGATCAAGCAGCACCCGGTGGTGGGCTGGCAGCTGCTGCAGGCCGGCGGCGTGCAGGACGCCGACGTGCTTGACGCCTGCCGCCACCACCACGAGCGCCTGGACGGCACGGGCTACCCAGACGGCCTGCGGGGCGAGCAGATCAGCACCCTGGCGCGCATGACCGCCCTGTGCGACGTCTATGACGCCATCACCTCCGACCGGCCCTACAAGCGCGGTTGGGACCCGGCGCAGTCCATCCGCCGCATGGCCTCGTGGACGGGCAGCCACCTGGACGCGCGCCTGTTCCAGGCCTTCGTCAAATGCCTGGGCATCTACCCCACGGGCTCGCTGGTGCGGCTGGCATCGGGCCGCCTGGGCGTGGTGGTCGAGCAGAACCCCGGCACGCTGGTGGCACCCCGGGTGCGGGTATTTTTCTCGCTGCGCTCGTCGCTGCGCATCCCGCCCGAGCTGATCGACCTGGCAGCGCCGGGCTGCCGCGACCAGATCACCGGGCGCGAGGACCCGCAGGACTGGGGTTTTTCCGACCTGTCGGACCTGTGGGCCGGCATGGCGCTGGAAGAAGCCGCCTGAGGGCGCTGCGCGGCCCCGCCCCGGCGCGGGGCTTTGCGACAATCGCGCCCTTCGCGCCTGCCGCTCACCGTCTGCCCGCCACGCCCGCATGTCCAGCCCCGCCCGTCCCCACACCCTGAGCGACTTTGATTTTGAGCTGCCCGAGGCGCTGATCGCCCAGCACCCGGCGCCCGAGCGCAGCGCCTCGCGTCTGCTCGACGGGCGCGGCCCGGCCCCGGTGGACCGCATCTTTCGCGAGCTGCCGGCGCTGCTGGCGCCCGGCGACCTGCTGGTCTTCAACGACACGCGCGTGGTGCGCGCGCGCCTCTTTGGCGAGAAGGCCAGCGGCGGGCGGCTGGAGCTGCTGATCGAGCGCGTGCTGGAGGGCGGCGAGGTCGTGGCCCACCTCAAGGTCAGCAAGAAACCGCGCCCGGGCGAGACCGTGCTGATGGCCGGCGGCGCGGCGCGCGGCGGCTTCGACGCGACGCTGCTGGCGCGCTGGCCGGACGCCGACGGGCCGCTGTTTCGCTTCCGCCTGTCCGACCCCGTCGGCCGCACGCCCTGGGAGCTAATGCAGCAGCACGGCCACCTGCCCCTGCCGCCCTACATCGCGCGCGAGCAGCAGGGCGGCGCCGACCCGCACGCCGGCGAGGACGCCGAGCGCTACCAGACGGTGTTCGCGCGCAACCCCGGCGCCGTGGCCGCGCCCACGGCGGCGCTGCATTTCGACGCCGGCGTGCTGGCGCAGCTGGCCGCGCGCGGAGTCGAGCAGGCCAGCGTCACCCTGCACGTGGGCGCGGGCACCTTCCAGCCGGTCAAGACCGAGAACCTGGCCGAGCACCGCATGCACAGCGAGTGGTATGACGTCCCGCCCGCGACGCTGGCGGCGCTGGAGCGCTGCCGCCAGCGCGGCGGGCGCGTGGTGGCCGTGGGCACGACCACCGTGCGCACGCTGGAGTCGTGGGCGCACAGCGGGCAGGCGACGGGCGACACCAGCATCTTCATCACGCCGGGCTTCGCCTTCCAGGTGGTGGATCTGCTGGTCACCAACTTCCACCTGCCCAAAAGCACGCTGATGATGCTGGTCAGTGCCTTTGCCGGCTACGAGCACGTCATGCAGCTGTACCGGCACGCGGTGGCCCGGCGCTACCGGTTCTTCAGCTATGGCGACGCCATGCTGCTGCAGCGCAGGCGAAGCTGAGGGCCTGGGCCTGGGCCTGGTCCGTCAACGGCCTTCCTGACGCTCGCGAAACGCTCGCGCCTGGCCGAAGTGCCCGCAGCCGATGAAGGGCAGCGGCGGGCGCAGCGCCGACAGGGGCGAGGGGTGGTTGGCCAGCAGCACCAGATGGCCCCGGTCCCGGGGAATGAGCGCGCGCTTGGCCTGGGCGTGGCTGCCCCAGAGCATGAAGACCACCGGCCGCGTTCCCTCGGCCACATGGCGGATGACGGCGTCGGTCAGCACCTCCCAGCCGCGGCCGGCGTGGCTGGCGGCCTGGCCCTCCTCCACGGTGAGCGTGGTGTTGAGCAGCAGCACGCCGTTTTCGGCCCACTTCACCAAGCTGCCGCCGGGCTGGGGAAAGGGCGGCGGCGGCACGCCCAGGTCGCGCTCCATCTCCTTGAAGATGTTGCGCAGCGACGGCGGCACGCGCACGCCCGGGCGCACCGAGAATGCCAGCCCCTCGGCCTGGCCACGGCCGTGGTAGGGGTCCTGGCCCAGGATGACCACGCGCACCGCCTCGGGGGCGGTCAGCTCCAGGGCGCGCAGCGGCTGCGGGGGAAAGACCACGGCGCCCTCGGCCAGCCGCGCGCGCAGAAAGGCCAGCAGCTCCTGGCCGCGCGGGCTGGCGAAGAAGGCGCCGACCAGCGGCTGCCAGCCGGGGGCCACGGGCCAGTCGGCGGGGTCGGCGCTGCGCAGCTGCGTGGTGGCCAGGTCGGCCGGGCCGGCTGCGTCGGGCGTTGCGTGCATGTTCATGGAATCGGCCTCCAGCCCTTGTGTGGCAAGGGCAACCAGCTAGCATCAAGATAGCATGCCGCTGCCATTGTGCACGCGGTTGCGCCCTGCGGCCTTGGCACGGTACAGCTGCGCGTCGGCCTGCGCCACCAGCTCCTGCGGCCCGTGCGCGCCGTCGGGCACAAGGCAGGCCACGCCGGCGCTGACGGTGACCACGCGCGCCGTGCCCGAGCCATCGTGCTCCAGCGCCCGGGCCTGCACCGCCTCGCGCAGCGCCTCGGCCTTGGCCGTGGCGCCCGCCAGGTCGCATTCGGGCAGCAGGCAGGCGAACTCTTCGCCCCCGTAGCGCGCCACCAGGTCGTGCGAGCGCGCCAGCCCCGCGCGCAGCGTGGCGGCCACGGCCTTCAGGCAGGCGTCGCCCGCCTGGTGGCCGTAGAGGTCGTTGAATTCCTTGAAGTGGTCGATGTCCAGCAGGATGAGCGACAGCGGCTGTCCGCTGCGCCGGCAGCGGCGCCACTCGGCCTCCAGCGTCTGGTCGAAGTGGCGCCGGTTGGCCACGCCCGTGAGGCTGTCCATGTAGGCCAGGCGGCGCAGCAGGTCGCTCTGCGCCAGCTCCTCGGTGCGGTCCTGGAAGGTGGCGAGAAAGTGCCCGCCGAAGACTAGGCCGCCGACGGCCATGACGCGCTCGGTGCCGTCGCGCGAGGTCGTGCGGTATTCCTCGGGCGTGATGTCGCCGCCCTGGTGCGTGGCCTGTGCGAGCGCCGCGCTCCAGCGCGCCACGACCTCGGCCCGGTAGCCGGGGTCGGGATAGACCAGCGACCACCACTGCTCCAGCGTCGACAGCTCGCTGTCGTCGTAGCCGAAGTATTCGAGAAAGCGCCGGTTGCGAAAGTACATGTGCCCGGCGCCATCGACCAGCGCTAGGCCGATGGGCATCTCGTGCATCAGGTGCTGCAGCAGGCGCTCGGTCTCCTGCAGCTGCAGGGCCTGCCGCTTGGCTTCGGTCACGTCCTGGATGTAGCCGTGCCACAGCAGGGCGCCGCCCTCCAGGCGCTGCGGCCGGGCCAGGGCGCTGAGCCAGCGCTCGCCGCGTCCGGGCAGCAGCAGGCGGTATTCATCGCGCCACACCTCCAGACTCTCGCCCGACCTGTCCACCCCTTCCTGCACCCGGAGCGCGTCTTCCGGGTGGATGCGCTCGACGGCGGGCCGGGCGTCTGCGCGCAACTCCCGTGGCGTCAGGCCGTAGATGTCCAGCGCACCGGCACTGACGTAGGGAAAATGGCTGTGCCCGTCCGGGTCGCGCTGGTACTGGTAGAGCATGCCCGGCACGCTCTCGGCCAGCAAGTCCAGCTGCACCTGGCGCTGGCCCTGCTCGCCCACGTCGCCATAGGTGCCGACGAAGTGCAGCGGCCGGCCCTCGGCATCGCGTTCGAGCACACGCCCGCGCGCCTGCACCCAGCGCCAGCTGCCGTCCTTGCGCCGGATGCGGTGGGTCAGCTCGTAGAACGGCGTGTGCCCCTGCAGGTGGCCGTCGAGCTGGGCCAGCACCTGGCGGCGCTCGTCGGGGTGCAGGCGGGCCGTCCAGTCGTGGTCGCCGTCTGCCACGTCCCCGTCCTCGTAGCCCAGCATGGCCTTCCACGCGGGGGAGAAATACACCGGGCCGCCCTCGCCACGCCATTCCCATACGCCCAGGCTGGTGGCCTCCAGCACGGCGCGCCAGCGCGCCTCCAGCACCGCCTCCCGCTCGGCCAGGGCCAGGGCGTGCTCCTGCAGGTCGCGCCGGCGCCACTGCAGGACGAGCAGCGCCGTGCCTGCCCCCATGCCTAGCAGCGCGTACGCCACGGCCACGACCCAGGCGGCGGCGCGCCACTCGTCGAATACCGCCTCCTGCCTGCGCGCCACCCCCACGACCAGGGGCTTGTCCATGTGCAACTCGGGCGGCGAGATGGTGCGCACGGCCGCCTGCAGCAGCGGCCCGTCGGGCGCCATGCGGCCCTGCAGCACGCTGGCAGGCGCCCCGCTGTGCATGTGCAGGGCAAACGGCGTGTCCGCGCGCGCCACATCGGCCTCCACGGGCTGGCTCTGCCCCTCGAAGGCCATGAGAAAGCGCAGCCCGTCGCCATGCACCAGGCCGGCGACCATGTCCGGCGCGTAGCGCACCGACTGCAGCAGAGTCAGGAACTGCTCCGGGTCGAGCGTGGCCATGACCACGCCGCCAAAGCCGCCGCCCTCCAGCGTCACGCGCCGCGCCAGCGTGATGTACCAGCCGCCCAGGACGGCCCGAAAAGGCGCGCTTACCAGCAGCGCATCCGGCGCCGCCGAATGCGCCGTGAGGAAGTAGTCGCGGTAGGCGAAGTTCTGGCCAACCAGCTCCTCGCGGTTGGAGGCCACGATGGTGCCCATGGCATCGAGCAGGTTGAGCGTGCGCACGCCCGTCATGGCCTCGCCAAAGGCGTGCAGACGATCGCTGGCGCGCTCGCGCTCGATGCCCGCACGCGCGGGCGGCAGGGGCGCCTCGGCCAGCCGCGCAAGCACCGCGTGGATGGAGCGGAGCTGGCGCGCGATGTTGTCGTGGACGATGGCCGCGCTCTGGCGCAGCCGTTCACGCTCGCGCGCCTCCCCCTGTTGGTGCTCGGCCCACAGCGCCAGCGCCAGCAGGGCGCCGATGACCAGCCACAGGACCGCGAACAGCGCCCATTGCCTGCGGGCCTGTGCGCCAGGTGGGGGAGACGGGTCGGACAAGGGTCTGGAAAGAGTGCGGGTGCGGCCAGGGCATCTTGCCCTGGATCAATTGTTTCCTAGTGTAAAAAAACTCCGATTCCGCCGCGCACCGCACGGGCATGCACGGCTTTGCCCGTCCCTGGCCCTACTCTCAGCCGAACAGCCGCGCCAGCGCCAGGCCGGGTTCGTCCTCGCGCATGAAGGCCTCGCCCACCAGAAAGGCGTGTACGCCGGCGGCGCGCAGCCGCTGCACGTCGGCAGGCGTGGCAATGCCCGACTCGGTCACCAGCAGGCGCCCGGGCGGCACCGCGTCGCGCAGCGCCAGCGTAGTCTCCAGGCTGACTTCGAAGCTGCGCAGGTCGCGGTTGTTGATGCCGATGAGCGGTGTCTTCAGGCGCAGGGCGCGCTCGAGCTCGGCGCCATCGTGCACCTCGACCAGTACCGCCATGCCCAGGCTGTGGGCAATGGCCTCCATCTCCGCCATCAGACCGTCCTCCAGGCAGGCGGCGATCAGCAGCACGCAGTCGGCACCCAGGGCGCGCGACTCGTAGATCTGCCAGGGGTCGATCATGAAATCCTTGCGCAGCACCGGCAGGGCGCAGCTGGCGCGCGCCTGCTTGAGGTAGTCGTTGCTGCCCTGGAAGTACTGCCGGTCGGTCAGCACCGACAGGCAGGCCGCGCTCACCCCCGCGTCGCCCGCGGCGTAGCTTTGCGCGATGTCGGCGGGCTCGAAGTCCGCGCGGATCACCCCCTTGCTGGGGCTGGCGCGCTTGATCTCGGCGATGACCGCGGCCTGGCCAGCGGCCATTTTTGCACGCAGCGCACCCTCGAAGTCGCGCGTGAGCACGCGGCTTTCGGCGTCGCGGCGCACCTCGGCCAGGGGCAGGCGGCGCTGGGCGGCGTCCACCTCTTCGCGCTTGGTGGCGCAGATCTTTTGCAGGATGTCGGACACGGGTGGCTCCTTCTCTGTCGGGTTTTGTCTCGTCGGTCTTGGCCGGGCGGGAGGCTCAGCCCTTGTCCTGCGGCGGAGATGCCTCGGCAGGCGGCGCCTCGGGTGGTGGCGCGCGCAGCACGCGCCGGATGACCTGGTGCATGGCGATGGCGACCACGATGGACAACAGCGACACGCCCAGCACGATCCAGGTGCCGGGGTCGCGCCAGATGGGGGCGTCGAGCAGGCTCATGGGGGGTCTCCTTTTAAAGCGGCGGCGCGGCGTCAGGCGGCGGCAGCCGGCTCGGCCAGCGCCTGCGTATAGGCGGCCAGCTCGCGCAGCTTGGCCAGCGCCGCGCCGCTGTCGATGGCGGCCTGCGCGCGCGCCAGGCCCGCGGCAATGTCGGCTGCCACGCCCGCGGCATACAGCGCGGCGCCGGCGTTCAGGCAGACGATGTCGCGCGCCGGCCCGGTGGCGCCCTGCAGCACCTGCAGCAGCAGGTCGCGCGACTGCCCGGGGTTGTCCACGCGCAGCGCGCGCGTGCCGGCCATCCTCAGGCCGAAGTCCTCGGGGTGGATCTCGTACTCGCGCACTACGCCGTCCTTCAATTCACCGACCAGGGTGGCGGCGCCCAGGCTGATCTCGTCCAGGCCGTCGCGGCCATAGACCACCAGTGCGTGCTCGGCGCCCAGGCGCTGCAGCGCGCGCACCTGGATGCCCACCAAGTCCTCGTGGAACACGCCCATCAGGACGTTGGGCGCGCCCGCCGGGTTGGTGAGCGGCCCCAGGATGTTGAACAGCGTGCGCACACCCAGCTCGCGCCGCACCGGCGCGACGTTCTTCATGGCCGGGTGGTGGTTGGGCGCGAACATGAAGCCGATGCCCACGTCCTGGATGCAGGCGGCCACCTGCTCGGGCGCGAGCAGGATGTTCACGCCCAGCGCCTCCATGGCGTCGGCGCTGCCCGAGGTGCTGCTGACGCTGCGCCCGCCATGCTTGGCGCAGCGCCCGCCCGCGGCGGCGATCACGAAGGTGGCGCAGGTGGAGATGTTGAAGGTGCCCGCGCCGTCGCCGCCGGTGCCCACGATGTCCACCAGGTGTGTGGCATCCTGCACGTGCACCTTGCGCGCGAATTCGCGCATGACCTGGGCGGCGGCGGTGATCTCGCCAATCGTCTCCTTCTTCACGCGCAGGCCCGTGAGGATGGCCGCCGTCATCACGGGCGAGAGCTCGCCGCCCATGATCATGCGCATCAGGTGCAGCATCTCGTCGTGGAAGATCTCGCGGTGCTCGATGGTGCGCTGCAGCGCTTCCTGGGGGGTGATGGGGGTCATCGGGTGCTCCAATCTTGATAGTTATTCGCGCAGTTCCGGCACGGTTTTTTGCCCCCTCTCCCTCTGGGAGAGGGCTGGGGTGAGGGGCAGTTCAGGCACCACACCCGCATCCGGCACCCTTCACCCCAACCCTCTCCCGCGCGCGGGAGAGGGGGCAAGAACGTCAGCCACGCTGCTCCAGGAAGTTCTTCAGCATGGCGTGCCCATGCTCGGTCAGGATGCTCTCGGGGTGGAACTGCACGCCCTCGATGGCCAGCTGCCGGTGGCGCACGCCCATGATTTCGCCGTCCTCGGTCCAGGCCGTCACCTCCAGCACCTCGGGGCAACTGGCACGCTCGATGGCCAGCGAGTGGTAGCGGTTCACCGTGAACTCGCGCGGCAGGCCGGCGAACACGCCCTGCTGCGTGGTCGTGATGGTGCTGGTCTTGCCGTGCATCAGCTCCTGGGCGCGCACGATGCGCCCGCCAAAGGCCGCGCCGATGCTCTGGTGCCCCAGGCACACGCCCAGGATGGGCAGGCGGACGGCGAAATGCCGGATGGCCGCGACCGAAATGCCCGCCTCGGCCGGCGAGCAGGGGCCGGGCGAGATGACCAGGCGATCGGGTGCCTGGGCCTCGATGCCGGCCAGATCGATCTCGTCGTTGCGAAACACCTGCACCTGGGCGCCCAGCTCGGCAAAGTACTGGACGATGTTCCAGGTGAAGCTGTCGTAGTTGTCCACCATCAGCACGCGCGTCATTGCAGCCCCTCCTCGACCAGCTCGGCCGCGCGCAGCAGCGCCCGGGCCTTGTGTTCGGTTTCCTTCCACTCCAGCTCGGGCACCGAGTCGGCCACCACGCCGGCCGCGGCCTGCACGTAGAGCTGCCCGTCCCGGACGATGGCCGTGCGGATCGCGATCGCGACGTCCATGTCGCCGGCAAAGCTGAGATACCCGCAGGCGCCGCCATAGATGCCGCGCTTGACGGGTTCGAGCTGGTCGATCAGCTCCATGGCGTGCACCTTGGGCGCTCCGGTCAGCGTGCCGGCCGGGAAGGTGGCGCGCAGCACGTCCATGCTGCTCATGCCGTCCTTGAGGATGCCCTCGACGTTGCTCACAATGTGCATGACATGGCTGTAGCGCTCCACGGCAAAGGCCTCGGTGACCTTCACGGTGCCTGTTTTGGCGATGCGGCCGATGTCGTTCCTCGCCAGGTCGATCAGCATGACGTGCTCGGCGCGCTCCTTGGGGTCTTCGATCAGCTCCTGCTCGATGGCCTGGTCCAGTGCGGGCGTAGCGCCGCGTGCGCGCGTGCCGGCCAGCGGGCGGATGGTGACCTTCTGCCCCTCGGGCGTGCATTCTTGGCGCACCAGGATCTCGGGGCTGGCCCCGACCACGTGGAAGTCGCCGAAGTGGTAGTAGTACATGTAGGGCGAGGGGTTGAGCGAGCGCAGCGCGCGGTACAGCGACAGCGGGCTCTCGGTGTAGCGCTTGTGCATGCGCTGGCCGACCTGCACCTGCATGAAGTCGCCCGCGGCGATCAGCTCCTTGGCCCGGCCCACGGCCGCCAGGTAGTCCTCCCTGGCGAAGCTGCGCTGCACGGGATGCGCCTCGCCCGGGCGCAGCACGGGGGCGCTGACCGAATATTTCAGCTGGTCCTTCAGCTCGCGCAGGCGCTTCTTGGCGCGCGGGAAGGCCTCGGCCTCGGCCGGGTTGGCATAGACGATGAGGTACAGCTTGCCCGACAGGTTGTCGATGACGGCCAGCTCCTCGCACTGCAGCAGCAGGATGTCCGGGCAGCCCAGGGTGTCGGGCGGGCAGGAGCGCTCCAGCTTCTTCTCGATGTAGCGCACGGCGTCATAGCCGAAGTAGCCGGCCAGGCCGCCGCAAAAGCGCGGCAGGCCCGGGCGCAGCGCGACCTTGAAGCGCTTTTGGTACTCACTGATGAAGTCCAGCGGGTTGCCGGCGTGCGCCTCCACCACCTGGCCATCGGTCACGACCTCGGTCTTCGCCTCGGTGCCGAAACCGCTGGCGCGCAGCAGCGTGCGCGCGGGCAGGCCGATGAAGCTGTAGCGGCCGAAGCGCTCACCGCCGACGACCGATTCGAGCAGGAAGCTGTAGCTGCCGTCGCCCCGGGCGTGGGCGAGTTTCAGGTACAGCGACAGCGGGGTTTCCAGGTCCGCGAACGCCTCGGCGATCAGCGGGATGCGGTTGTAGCCCTCCAGGGCCAGACTTTTGAATTCCAGTTCGGTGATCACGGAAAGAGGGTTCCCAGCAGGGGCGGCGCGGGCCACGCAAGGGGTGGCAGAAGGGGCGCCGCGGGTTCATTCGGTTGGCTGCCGGCCGCTCCGCAAGGAGGGCCCGGCGCTACGGGCGCACGCTGGGAGGTGCTGCCCAGGTGCCTTGAGTCACGGGTTCGGAAATGCAGGCTTGCGCCAGGGCCAGGCTCCCCGGTCGCTGCGACCTGCAATGAACATGCGGTGAATGAACATGGCGGCGGAGTTTAGCAAAGCGGGCCTGCCGCCCACCGCCCGGCGATGGCTGACCGTGCACGGGTTGGTCCGCATATATGCTGGCCAGCGCCGGACGCTACAGTTTTGGCATTCCTTTTCCTTCCAGGAGGCTGCATGCTGCTCTCGCATATCAAGGTCGGCCCGCGTCTGGGTCTGGCATTCGGCCTGGTGCTGCTCTTTTCGCTGCTGGTCGGCGGCATTGGCATGTGGCGGCTGCAGACGCTGGCGGATGCGACCGACCAGCTCACCCACGTGGACAACGCACGACTGCGCAGCGCGAGCCAGTGGCACCAGGCGGTCGAGCTGAACTGGCTGCGCACGCGCGCCGCGCTGCTCGACAGCAGCACCGAGCGCATGGCGCGCTGGCGCGAGGAGATGGACCAGACCACCCAGTCCACCAACGAGGCGCGCAAGAACGTGGCCGAGCTGGTGCATTCGGGCGAAGGCCAGCGCATGCTGCAGGACATCGAGAAGGGCCGCGAGGCCTTCCGCGCGCTGCGCGACGAGCTGCTCAACCGCCGGGCCGCCGGCGAGGACGTGACGGTGGCCCTGGAAGGCCGGCTCACCCCCGTGGCCAACACCTACCTGCAAGCCATCGCCACGCTGGAGCAGCGCCAGCGCGCGCTGTTCAACGACAGCCGCGAGCAGGTCAGCGCCACCGCGCAGCGCAGCCGCATGATTTTGCTGGGCGGCATGCTGGCGGCGCTGCTGGCCGGCATCGCCGCGGCGCTGGCGCTCACCCGCTCCATCACCGGCCCGCTGGCGCTGGCGGCGCAGCGCGCCGGCCAGATCGCACAGGGCGACCTGACCCAGCCCATCGAGGTGCAGGGCCGCGACGAGGCGGCGCAGCTGCTGGAGGCGCTGCGGGGCATGCAGGCCAATCTGGCCAGCGTGGTCGGCGGGGTGCGCTCGGGCGCTGAGGGCGTGGCCACCGCCAGCGCCGAGATCGCCCAGGGCAACCAGGACCTCTCGTCCCGCACCGAGTCACAGGCCAGCGCCCTGGAGCAGACGGCCGCCTCGATGGAAGAGCTGGGCGCCACCGTGCGCCAGAATGCCGACAACGCCGCCCAGGCCAACCAGCTCGCGCAAAGCGCCAGCACCGTGGCGGTGCAGGGCGGCGAGGTGGTGGCGCAGGTCGTGGAGACCATGCGCGGCATCAACGACTCGAGCCGGCAGATCGCCGACATCATCGGCGTGATCGACTCCATCGCCTTCCAGACCAACATCCTGGCGCTGAATGCCGCGGTGGAGGCCGCGCGCGCCGGCGAGCAGGGCCGGGGCTTTGCCGTGGTGGCCAGCGAGGTGCGCAGCCTGGCGCAGCGCAGCGCCGACGCAGCCAAGGAGATCAAGCAGCTCATCACCACCAGCGTCGAGCGCGTCGAGCAGGGCACGCAGCTGGTGGACCGCGCCGGCAGCACCATGGACGAGGTGGTCACCAGCATCCGCCGCGTCACCGACATCATGGGCGAGATCAGCGCCGCCAGCCGCGAGCAGAGTTCGGGCGTGTCGCAGGTGGGCGAGGCCATTACCCAGATGGACCGGGCCACACAGCAGAACGCTGCCCTGGTCGAGCAGAGCGCGGCGGCGGCCAGCAGCCTGCAGACCCAGGCAGCGCAGCTGGTGCAGGCGGTGGCGGTGTTCCGCCTGGCACAGGGCGCGGGCGGGCGCCAGGCATCGGCCTACCATCCGCCCCCCGTGCCGAAGGCCGCGCCGACTGCAGCGGGCGCCACTGCCGTCCCTGCCGCCCGACCCGTCGCTTCCCGCCCGGCCCCCTCCCTTGGGCGCACTGCGCCAGCGCCAGCGGCGCCCGCTGCAGGCAGGCCCGCCCCCGCCACCCGGCGCGTGGCAGCGCTCGCGCCACCGCCTCCGGCGGCCCCCGCCCCCGCCGCTTCCGGAGGCGAAAGCGACTGGGAGAGCTTCTGACGGTCGGCGCCGGGGCGAGAATGGGACTTTCCTTTCCTGCGGAGCCCCCTCTCATGCCCATCATCAAGATCGACGACCGCGAATTCGACACCGAGACCTTCAGCCCCGAGGCGCGCCAGCAGCTGGACATGCTGGTGGCGGCGGAAAACCGCCTGCGCGAACTGCAGCGCGACATGGCCCTGGTGCAGACTGCGCGCAACGCCTATCTCTCGGTGCTGAAGGCCCACCTGCCCAGCCCGCTGCAGCAGATGCAGGCCGCGCACGGCGACACGCTCAAGCTTTGAGCTTGGGCGCTGGCCGGCTCAGCCGCGCGCCAGCTCGGCCAGGGAGTCGATGTGGCCGTCGGCCTCCACCGCGCGCGCCGGCTGGCCATGGTTGTAGCCGTAAGTGACCAGCACCACCGGGCAGCCGGCGGCGCGCGCGGCCTGCGCGTCGTTGCTGGAGTCGCCCAGCATCAGGGTGCGCGCGGGCGCCGTGCCCAAGGCTTCGCAGGCCTTGCGCAGCGGCAGCGGGTCGGGCTTCTTGCGCTCGAAGGCGTCGCCGCCGAAGACGTGTTCGAAAAAACCCTCCAGCCCCGTGGAGCGCAACAGCGGCACGGCGAACGCCGTGGGCTTGTTGGTCAGGCAGGCCAGGCGCAGCCCCGCGCCGCGCAGCGCTTCGAGGCCTTCGACCACCCCCGGATAGACCCGCGCGTACCGGCCATTGATGGCCAGGTAATGGTGCTGGTAGCGTTCCCAGGCGCGCGGATACAGCGCCTGTACCGACGCTTCTATTTGCATAGCATCATTTCCTTGCCTAGCAAGGGTTAGTACGTGTTTCAGCACCGAGTGCAGCAGGTGCTCCGAGCCCTTACCCACCCTGCGGCCGATCTGCTGCGCGGTGACCGGCGGCAGCACCAGGTCGGCCAGCATGCGGTTGACGGCCTGTTCGAAGTCGCCCAGCGTGTCCACCAGGGTACCGTCCAGGTCCACCAGGGCGGCCTGCAGGGGCGCCAGTACGGCCGCCAGGCCGGGGGCGCGGGAGGGGTCGGGGGTCGTCGTATGCATGGGAAGGTTCCTGTACGAGGGGATGGGAGGACCGGGAGGGGCGGTGTGCGCTGCGTCCGACAGGCGGCGGCGCAGCCTGCGGACAGTGCGCCTCGGGCCGGCGCGCTTAGTCTTGTGCAGACCCTTTTCTTCACCGTTCAGGAGATGACACCATGGCCCTGCCCCGCTTCACCACCCTTGCCTGCTCCGCTGCCCTGATGCTGTGCGGCGTTGCCGCCCAGGCCGCTGGCAACAGCCATTCCGGCAACAACCAGCGCAGCCAGTACCAGCAAGACCGCGCCGCCTGCGCCCATGTGCCTGCGGCCAGCCGCTCGGCCTGCATTCGCGAGGCCGGGGCTGCGGCCCAGGCGGCACGCAACGGCCAGCTCACCAGCCCGGGCGACAGCAGCTTCGAGCGCAACGCCACGGCCCGCTGCGAGGTCTTCAAGACCCAGGAAGACAAGCGCCTGTGCGAGGAGCGCATGCGCAACAAGCCGGTGTCGGGCTCGGTCGAGGAGGGGGGCGTGCTGCGCGAGGCGACCACCACGGTCACCCTGCCGGCGCAGCGCTGAAGAATCAGGCCAGCGCAGTGCGCATGGCCTCGATGACGGCCTGGTAGTCGGGCTGGCTAAAGATGGCGCTGCCGGCCACGAAGGTGTCGGCGCCGGCATCCGCCACGCGGCGGATGTTTTCTGCCTTGATGCCGCCATCGACCTCCAGCCGGATGTCGCGCCCGCTCGCCTCGATGCGTCGGCGCGCCGCCTCGATCTTGCGCAGCGTGCTGTCGATGAAGCTCTGGCCGCCAAAGCCCGGGTTCACGCTCATGAGCAGGATCAGGTCGATGTCCTCGATCACCCAGTCCAGCACATCCAGCGGCATGGCCGGGTTGAACGTGAGCCCGGCCCGGGCGCCGTGCGCCTTGATGTTCTGGATGCTGCGGTGCACGTGCGTGGACGCGTCGGGGTGGAAGCTGATGTAGTCGGCGCCGGCCTTGGCAAATGCCGTGGCCAGCTCGTCCACCGGCTGTACCATCAGGTGCACGTCGATCGGCACGGCCACGCCGTCTGGCGTCACCGCGTGGGGCTTGAGCGCCTGGCAGACCATGGGCCCGAGCGTCAGGTTGGGCACGTAATGGTTGTCCATCACGTCGAAGTGGATCCAGTCGGCGCCAGCGGCGATGACGCTGCGCACTTCCTCGCCCAGGCGGGCGAAGTCGGCCGAGAGGATGGAAGGGGCGATGCGAAAGGTGCGGCTCATGGCGCGCGATTGTCGCAGCAGGCCTGCCGGCTGCGGGCCGCGGGGCCATTGCCCCTTACCATCGCGCCATGTCGCTCAAGTACCAGTTCCAGGTCGATGTGCAGACCCGCCATGTGCCCGAGCCTTCGGATGCGGCCAGCGGCGCGTACAGCTTCGCCTACACCATCACCGTCACCAACACGGGCACCGTGGCCGCGCAGCTGATCGCGCGCCACTGGACCATCGTGGACGAGAACGGCCACACCGAGGAGGTCAGGGGCCTGGGCGTGGTGGGGCACCAGCCGCTGCTGCGCCCGGGCCAGTCGTTCCAGTACACCAGCGGCTGCCGGCTGCGCACGGCGCGCGGGACCATGCGCGGCAGCTATTTTTGCGTCGCCGAGGACGGCGAGCGCTTCGACTGCCCGGTGCCCGAATTCGTGCTGCAGGCGGGCGCCGCCGACATGCCGCCGCCCGACGCACCAGCGCCCCGGGTGCTGCATTGAGGCCCGCCGCACAGCCCCTGTCCGCGCTGCTGTCTCAGCTGGACCCGCAGGCGGGAGCGGCGCAGCGGCACGTGCAGCTCATGGCGCTGCTGGACTGGCTGCGCGGGGACGCACGCTCGATCGAGGCCGCCACGGCCCGCCTGACGCTGCTGGTGGAGACCGCCGAGCGCTCGCCCGCGGTGCGCGAGCGCCTGAACGCCTGGTGGCGGGCGCTGGTGGGCGCGCTGGACATTACCACGCTGCTGGCCGATTTTGGCTTCGCGCAACGCACCTCCATGGGCAGCGAGCTGACCGAGCGGCTGCGCTACAAGCTGCTGCCCATCAGCCCGGACACCCTGGACGCCTCCGAGCTGTTCATGCTGGCGCTGCCGGGCGAATTTGATGCGCGCTGGCTGGCCAGCCTGGACGAGGCGCTGCTGGCGCGGCTGCGTGAGCTGATCGTGCCCGACGTTCCGGTAGGGGAAAGCGTCACGCCGTGGCAGCGGGCGCTGCTGGATGCCATGACCTACTGCGCGGGCCAGATCCTGTCCACCGGCTTTGCGCCCGAGCTGCGCCTGCGCATGAGCGAGGCGGCGCGCGAGGCCCAGCCGTTTCACGCGCTGATCCGCGACGTGGAGAGCCTGCGCGTGGAGGTGCTGCACCCCCTGCGCACCGGTGACCGGCGCGAGGAGGCGGTGCAGCGCCTGCGCGAGCGGCTCGATGCCTGCCGGGCCGCGGCCGGCACGGTCTACACCCACCTCGAGGACAACGGCATCTCCGTGGGCCTGGTGTTTCGCCTGCGCCAGCTGCGTGAGCGCATTCTGCGCGAGCGCGAGCTGCTGGAGTGCCTGCTGTCGCCACGTCCGCTGGCGGCCAGCGTGCGCCTGCTGTCGCGCCTGATCATGGTGGGGCGCGAGCGGCGCAGCGTGCGCGCGCTGATCGCCTCCAACTCCTCCATGCTGGCGGCCAAGGTGGCCGAGCGCAGCGCCGAGACCGGCGAGCACTACATCACCCGCACCAGCGCGGAATACCTGGCCATGATGCGCATGGCCGCCGGCGGCGGCGTCGTCATGGCCTTCACCACGCTGCTCAAGCTGGGCCTGCACGCGCTGGCGCTGCCGGTGTTCTGGGGCGGCTTTCTGGCCGGGATGAACTACGCGGCCAGCTTCGTCGTCATCCAGATGCTGCACTTCACCGTGGCCACCAAGCAGCCGGCCATGACGGCGCCGGCCATGGCCGCCAAGCTGGGCGACCTGGACGCGAGCCCCGAGAGCGTGGAGGCCTTCGTGGACAAGGTGACCCACCTGGTGCGCTCGCAGGTGGCGGCGGTGCTGGGCAACGTGCTGCTGGTCTTTCCAGTGGTGCTGGCGCTGGCGCTGGCCCTGGCCGAGTTCAGGGGTGCGCCGCTGCTGGACGCAGCCGAGGCGCGGCATGTCCTCGGTTCGCTCAGCCTGCTCGGGCCGTCGGTGTTCTTCGCCGCGTTCACGGGGGTGCTGCTGTTCGCCTCCAGCATCTTCGCCGGCTGGATGGAGAACTGGTTCGTGCTGCGCCGCATGGACGGCGCCATCCAGTACCACCCGCGCATCGTGCGCGTGCTGGGCACGGCGCGCGCGGCGCGCTGGGCGCGCTGGCTGCGCGAGAACCTCTCGGGCGTGGCGGCCAACGTCTCGCTGGGCTTCATGCTCGGGCTGACGCCGGCTTTCGCCAGCTTCCTGGGCCTTGGGCTGGAGGTGCGCCACATCACGCTGTCCACCGGCCAGATCGGCGCGGCCGCCGCCACGCTGGGCTGGCAGGCGCTGCACGAGAGCGCCTTCTGGTGGGCGCTGGCCATGCTGCCCTTCAACGGCGCGCTGAACGTACTGGTCAGTTTTTACCTGGCTTTCCGCCTGGCCCTGCGGGCGCACAACGTCGGCCGGGTGGACCGCGAGCGCATCTACCGCGCGCTGCGCCGCCGGGCGCTGCAGGCGCCCCTGAGTTTCCTGCTGCCGCGCCGCGGCGTCTGATAAGGTGCGCTGCCCGGCGTCCTACAGAGGCCGGGCGCGAGGCGCGGATACATTCCCCCTCCCACGCTCCCCTCTTGCACGCGGCGCCGGCCGCGGGGTGCAGCACAGGACAAGCATTCATGAATGAACTGATGAGTTTCTGGGCCCAGTGGCTGCGCCCCTCGGCCGGTCTGCCGACGGTGCAGTGGTCGCTGCTGCTGGCCGCGGCCACGGCCGCGGGCTACCTGGTGCAGCGCTACAGCGGCCTGCCCAAGGTGGTGGGCTACACCCTGGTGGGCACGGTGGCGGGCCTGGCGGGCTTTGGCGGTGCGGTCTGGCCGCTGCAGGGCATCGGCCTGTTCCTGCTGGAGCTGGCCGTGGCGCTGGTGCTGTTCGAGGCCGGCGGGCGCATTCCGCTGCGCTGGTTTCGCCACAACCCCATGGTGCTGGTGCAGAGCATCGCCGAGTCGGCCCTGACCTATGGCGCGGTGTACTGGGCGCTGCTGTGGCTGGCCGTGCCCGAGCACGCGGCCGCGCCGCTGGCGCTGGTCTCCATTGCCGCCTCGCCCACGGTGCTGACCCGCGTGGTGGCCGACACCCGCGCTGCCGGTCCGGTGACCGACCGCGCCATCGTGCTGGCCACGCTGTCCTCGCTCTACGCCCTGGCCCTGAGCGGCGCGCAGACCGGCCTGATGAACCGCCCGGCCCTGCTCTGGCAGGAGGCCGTCTACCCGGTGCTGGTGGTGCTGGGTGTGTCGGTGATCGTCGGGGCACTGCTGTCACTGGTGCTGCGCCTGGCGCTGCGGGTGATGAGCCCGGGCAGCGAGAACACCTCCATCCTGCTGCTGGCCCTGATCGCCGCCGGCACCACGGTGGCCGCGCACATGGGCGGCTCGGCGCCGCTGGCGGCGCTGCTGGGCGGCATGCTGCTGAAACAGTTCAACCCCCGCCCCTGGGCCTGGCCGCGCCAGATGGGCACGGCCGCTTCGATCCTGACCATGCTGATGTTCGTGCTGGTGTCCACCGTGGCGGCGCAGGCCGACTGGAGCGCGCCGGTGGCCGGCGTGGTGCTGGCCCTGATCGCCGTGCGCCTGGTGGCCAAAGCCGTGGGGGTGGGCGTGGGCAACGTGGGCAGCGGCGCGAGCTGGCGCCAGGCCGTGTGGGTGAGCTGTGCCATGACGCCCATGTCGGCCATCGCCCTGCTGGTGGCCTCGCAGTTCGCCGCGGCCGACGCGCAGACGGGCGCGCTGATCACGCGCATCGCCCTGCCCGCCATCCTGCTGATGGAGGTGCTGGGCGCGGTCATCGCCACGCTGGCCATCTACCGCGCGGGCGAGAGCTCCAAGCCCTGGGCCATGGCCAGTGCCGGGCGCCGGGCGCCCACTGAAAGGGAACCTTCGTGAGCCTGGAAGCCTTCAACCGGTCGCAGCCCCTCACCCTCGGGGTGGAGCTGGAGCTGCAGCTGGTCAACACCCACGACTATGACCTGGCGCCCTATGCCGAGGACATGCTGCGCCTGATGCTCAAGAACCCGCTGCCCGGCAGCGTGGTGCCGGAGATGACCAACAGCATGATCGAGGTCTCCACCGGCGTGTGCCACTCCAGCAGCGAGGTGCTGGGGCAGCTGTCGCAGATCCGCGATGCGCTGGTGAGAAGCGCCGACAAGCTCAACATCGCCGTGGTCGGTGGCGGCACGCACCCTTTTCAGCAGTGGCACGAGCGGCGCATCTACGACAAGCCGCGCTTTCAGGAGCTGTCGCAGCTCTACGGCTATCTGTCCAAGCAGTTCACCATCTTCGGCCAGCACGTGCACGTGGGCTGCCCCAGCGCCGACGAGGCCCTGGTCATGCTGCACCGCATGAGCCGCTACATCCCGCACTTCATCGCGCTGTCGGCCTCCAGCCCCTACGTGCAGGGGCACGACACGGCGTTCGACTCGGCGCGGCTGAACTCGGTCTTTGCCTTCCCGCTGTCGGGGCGCGCGCCCTGCGTGCTGACCTGGGACCAGTTCGAGCAGTACTTCGACAAGATGACGCGCACCGGCGTGGTCAAGAGCATGAAGGACTTCTACTGGGACATCCGCCCCAAGCCCGAGTTCGGCACCATCGAGATCCGCGTCTTCGACACGCCCTTGACCATCGAGCGCGCCGCGGCGCTGGCCGGCTTCGTGCAGTCGCTGGCGGCGTGGTTCCTGGCCGAGGAGCCCTTCACCCCGAGCGAGGACGACTACCTGGTCTATACCTACAACCGCTTCCAGGCCTGCCGCTTCGGCATGGACGCGGTCTACGTCGATCCGGCCACGGGCAGCCACATGCTGCTGCGCGAGCACATCGTGCAGACCATAGACCACATCGCGCGCCACGCCGGGGCGCATGGCGCCTCGGGCGCGCTGCAGATGCTGCGCGGCGAGGCATCGGCCGGGCGCAACGACGCGCGCTGGCTGCGCGAGCGCATGCGCGACGAGCAGCTGCTGGCCGAGGTCAGCCGCCAGGCGTCGCTGCGCTTTCGCGGCGAGCCGCTGTGACAGGAGCCGCTCCCATGGGGGAGTTCGATCTCATCGCCCGCTACTTCCGGCGCCCGGCGCGCCGCGCCGCGCTGGGCGCGGGCGACGACTGCGCGCTGCTGGCGCTGGCGCCGGGCATGCAGCTGGCCGTCTCCAGCGACATGCTGGTCGAGGGCCGGCACTTCTTTGCCGACGCCTACCCCGCCCACCTGGGCCACAAGGCGCTGGCCGTGAACCTGTCGGACCTGGCCGCCTGCGGCGCGCGGCCGCTGGCCTTCACGCTGGCGCTGGCGCTGCCCCAGGTGGACGAGGTCTGGCTGGAGAGCTTTGCGCGCGGCCTGCTGGCGCTGGCCGACGAGCACGACTGCGAACTGATCGGCGGCGACACCACGCAGGGGCCGCTCAATCTGTGCATCACCATCTTCGGCGAGGTGCCGGCCGGCGGCGCCCTGCTGCGCAGCGGCGCGCGCGCGGGCAACGACCTGTGGGTCAGCGGCACGCCCGGGCTGGCGCGCTTGGCCCTGGACGCACTGCGCGGCCAGCTGGCCCTGCCCGGCGAGCTGCTGGCGGCCTGGCGCGTGCACCTGGAGCAGCCCACGGCGCGCGTGGCCCTGGGCCAGCGGTTGCGCGGCCTGGCCACGAGCGCCATCGACGTGAGCGATGGCCTGCTGGGCGACCTGAGCCATGTGCTGACGGCCTCGGGCGTGGGCGCGCTCGTCGAGGCCGATGTGCTCACGGATTTGATAGCTGCACATCCAGACGTGGCAACGGCTGAAGCCACTTTTGACCGAAACCTTCTGCGGCGCTGCGCGCTGGCCGGGGGCGACGACTACGAGCTGCTGTTCACCGCCCCGGCGGCGCAGCGCGCGGCTGTGCAGGAGGCGGCGCAGGCGAGCAACACGCCCGTCACGCGCATCGGCCGCATCGAGGCCGGGCGCGGCCTGCGGCTGGTCGATGCCCAGGGCCAGGCGCTGCAGGGGCAGTTTCCGTCGTTCGACCACTTCGCGTGAGGGCCTGCGCGCCTACAGGGGCGCCAGGCATGGGCCCACCCGTGGCCGGTCCGCATCTCCCCGGTGCAATGGCCCGTTGTCCCCTGGGAGAACAGGAACTGTGGCGTAATTTTCCTGTCAGAAAGCCAACCCGCCGGGTTGCCGCCCTCTGCCATGCAACGCCTGTCCTCCGTGCCCCGCCTCCC
This sequence comes from Melaminivora sp., assembly GCF_032059615.1. Taxonomy (NCBI): domain Bacteria; kingdom Pseudomonadati; phylum Pseudomonadota; class Betaproteobacteria; order Burkholderiales; family Comamonadaceae; genus Melaminivora; species Melaminivora sp. Next base: position 23,915 of record NZ_DAMCAM010000011.1, read on the forward strand.
CTCGGTCCGGCGCCCGCCCCCGCGGCGCTGGGGCGGGTTCACGCTCATCGAACTGATGGTGGCCATGGCCGTCGTTGCCATCCTGGCCGCCGTGGCCCTGCCCTCGTACCGCGACTACGTGCAAAAAAGCCAGGAGCGCGGCGCGACGGCCGACCTGGTGGCGCTGGCGCTGGTGATGGAGAACTTCTTTCAGAAAAGGCTGGAGTACCCGGTACACGCCAGCCCCACGACCATCGCGCCGCTGCCCGGGGAGCGCAGCGAGCCGCTCAAGAGTGAACTCGACGGCTGGAGCCCCACGCAGGCACGCCATTTCAGCTACAGCCTGCGGTCAGACACCGGCAGCTATGTGCTGACGGCCGCGGCCACGGGGGGTACCTCGTGCACGCTGACCCTGAAGCAGAACAACCAGCGCGGCGCCACCGACGGCTGCAAACTGCCATCGCCATGGTGAATCCGGCCCCCGCCCCGTCCTTGCTGCTGCGCCGCCCGGGCGGTTTCACCCTGGTCGAGCTGGCCGTGGCGCTGGCCATCGCCGCGCTGCTGATGCTCATGGCGGCGCCGCTGGCCTCCGACTGGGTGCACGGCGCGCACACCCGGCAGGCACGCGCCGTGCTGGAGCAGGGCCATGCCCAGGCGCGCGCCCTGGCGCTGCGCAACCCGTGCGGCACGCCCGTGGCCGCCCGGTTGGCCCTGCGTTCTTCCGGTGCGCAGACGGTCGAAGTGAGCGTGCAGACGGGAGACGGGTCCGGCTCCTGCGCTTTTCTGGAAGACCACGCCGACCCCCAATGGTCGGCCCAGCTGCCCGCGGGCGTGGCGCTGAGCTGGAACGACCGGCCGCTGGTCGCTGGCGAAGCGCAGCAACTGGACCTCGACAGCCGTGGCCAGCCGGCGAGCCCGGCCCGCTTCGTCCTGAGCCAGGGAGACCGACGCAATGACGAGCACGGCACGTTCCCCTAGGGGCGCCCTGCGCCGCTCCTGCCGGGCGCCGCATGGGGCTGAACCGGGGCGGCCCAGGCGCCAGCGCGGCGATTCGCTGCTGGAGGCACTGATCGGCATCCTGCTGCTGGGCGTGCTGGGGCTGGGGCTGAGCTATGCGGCCGGCCGCATCATCCACGCCCGGCGCTACGCCAGCGTGCAGCACATGGTGCTGGCGCAGATGCGCGAGGTGTTGCAGACCCAGGGCGTGCAGGCCCTGTGCGCCAGCCCGACCCCGGCGCTTGGGTCGCTGCCCGTCCTGCCCGCCGGGGCCTCGGGCAAGCCCGCGCGGACGGTGGCCCTGCAGGTCGCCTGCACGACCGGCAGCGTCACGGTCTCGGCGCAGGGCGTCGCCGGCTCGGAAGTCACTCTGGACGGCGTGGCGACACGGGTCGTGCTATCGTCCGACGACGAGGAGCTGCTCGGCCCGGGCAGCCTGACCCTGGGGCAGTGACCGTGCGCCCGCGCCCCGCCCTCCGCCCTCCCATGCGCCAGCGCGGCGCGACGCTGACCGGCCTGATGGTGGGGCTGATGATCTCCATGGTCGTGGTGCTGGCGACCCTGGGGCTGTACCAGAGCCTGGTGCGCGCGACGGGCACGGCGCAGCAGGACACGCGTCAGGACACCCTGCGCAGCGCGTCCCTGCTGTCGGCCGGCATGGCGCTGCAGGATGCGGGGTTTGGCCTGGAAGCACCCGATCCTCAAGCCCAGCTGCTCAGGGTGGCCGCGCAGGCAGGCGTCGCCCTGCTGTGGATGCAGAACACCGGCACACAGAGCGGGCCGCAATGCACCGGCCTGTTCGCCCCCGACAGGGGCGGGCTGTTGCGACTGCCCGCGCAGGCCTGCACGGACCTGGTCGGCTGGAACTGGCAGGCCGGCCTGCTCCCCCTTCTTGCCGCAGCTGCGGACCAGCCGCCCCAGCCCCGGGTGGCCATTGCACTGGAGCCGTCCGCCGCGTGCAGCCCCTACGGCATGTCCCTGGGCCCATTCCAGGCCCCGCGCGTCGTGCTTGCCTCCCGCAGCCACACCGGCGTCGAGCTCACGAGCACGCACTGCCTGGTCAACTTTGCAGCGGCCCCAGGCGCTGCAGGACGCGCGCCATGACCGCGCCCCGGCGCCGCCAGCGCGGCATCGCCACGGTGCTCATCGTGCTGCTGGTGGGCCTGACGCTCACCGCCGGCGTGCTGGGCACGGTGGCGCACGTGCGCAGCCTGCAGGAGCAGGACGTCGCCACGCATGCGCAGACGCAGGCGCAGGTCAAGGCGTGGCTGGGGGCTGATCTGGTGCGCCAGTACCTGGAACGCCTGCAGCAGCAAGGCCAGTTCGAAAATTTGAAGGCCCAGGGCGCGGCTGTTTTGACGTTTGCAGGTGGCGTGGACGCCGGGGTGCTGGGCGCCGAAATCACGAAATTTGCTGCCGACGGCAGCGTGCATGTGCAGGTCACCGGCGTGGGCGCGCCGGGCACGCGCGCCGAGGCGCGCTCGGTGCTGCAGGTGGTCTATGACATTGAGCAGGCACGAACAGCCGCACCTGCCCAGCCTCTTGCCTCGGCAGTTTTTCGCGGCGACGTGAACATCAGTGGCGGCACCACCAGCTTCAACCACGACAAGACGCCCGTCAAAAGCTATGAAAAGATCGCCGTCGATGGACGCCTGAATATCGGCAGCGCCTCGCAGGCCAAGATATCGGGCTGTGCCAAAGGGGATATCAATCTCAGCGGCGGCGGCATTGATGAGAATGCCGAACTGAGTTCCCAGAACGGGAGCATCACGATAGCAGGCATGAGTCCCCCGAAAAATGCCAGTCTGTGGGGACGCTCCATCCATGTGGGCAACAGTGGCAGCGGCTCCTATCGCGCGCTCAAGGCAGGGGCTTACCAGACCAACCTTCTGGTCGGACCTGTCGTCGTCGGTACGACTGCAGCGGGGGGAACCCTGCTGCCTGGCACCGCCGGCCCAGGTGTGCCCTGGGCGACGGGCACCGTGCTCCCCTGGCCAGCCGGGCATTTGGTGGTGACACTCACCGACGGCAGCAAGCATCTGCTGGACATGCGCCGCGTTCAGATCAACGGGAAGACGGGCGCCGTCACCGACGCCCGTGCAGCGGTCGTGCAATTGAGCGGCCGCACCACCACGGAAAAGACGGAATTTCCCGACAGCTTCCTCCTGCAGTCCACTGCCATCAACGGGGGCGGCATCGACCTGTACAGCCTGAAGGTTGCACAAACCTGGGGCTATCACATCGCCATGAAAGGCTACGGCGGCGAGTATGAGCAGGTATGGCCGGCAGGCAACCTTGAAGTGGTCACAGCCGTCATGGAACAACTCCGGGGCGGGGGCGACCTGTGGGCCACCGCGGGCGGGTGCAGTTCACCGGGAAACTGCTGGAATGTTCCAACCGTCCGAAACAAAAGCCCGATTGCCGGAAAAATCTACTACGGCAGCGGCAAAGCCGTGCTGACCGGCAACTTCCCGGGAATCGAGCAACAGAAAACCAATACCTCACCAGGACTGCCGGGAGTCCCCTTTTGCGACACCCGTGTTTCAGCCTTTGACGCAGCCGCCTACCGCTCACAGGCCAACTATATTTTTGAGTTCGATCTCAAGGGCCAGCCGCGGCTGACCATTCAGCACGTCAAGCTGCGTCGCAAGGGCCAGAGCAACGGCGATATCAGCGTGGACAAAGCGGATATCGATCTGCTCAAGGTGGACCCGGTTGGCACGCCCCTGGCCAACATGACCCTGCGCCGCATGTTCGGCGAGGATTTTCTCGGCTGCAACAACCAGTCCCCCGCCAACCCGTCGGTGGATGCCCTGGCCTGCCTGCGCTCGGCCACGCCGACCACCGGCTGGCATCTGCGCGGCATCACCAAGTTTCCGCCGGGCATTGCCTTGTTCATCGGTCCGGTCATCATCGACGGAGTCGCTTCCAGCCAGGGGGTGCTCTACAACACCCTGCTTGCCACGGGCAGCATCACCCTCACGGGCAGCGGCCATGGCCCCCTGGTGGCGCCCAATTTCGCCAGACCCGTCACCAGCGTCTGCGGCGGTCCGTTTTACCCGGCCAACCTGTGCAGTGGGGAAGACAAGCTTGTCACTTATTTCGGGACGGACTCCCAGGGCATAACCCAGAAAATGCAGGGATTGCCTCTGGCCAACCTGGCCACCGCCACCAACGCCAGTTTTATCGGCAATTCATGGGACGGCGTCAATGGCCTCAAGGGCCACGTGATCATCGGCGAGGGCTTTCAGACCGGAGGGGCCACCATTCGGGTGGAGGGAACCATCACCGTGGGCGTCAACCAGCGAAGCAACACCGTGGTGCAGCAGGGGGGCTTCCAACTGGACACCACCGGCCTGTCAGAAGACCAGCAGAAACTTCCTCCCCCGCCCAACGCAGTCGCCGGACCGGGGCAAGTCCGCCTGAAATGGGCCCGCTACCAGTAACGCCCCGCCTCCCTCCCGCCCCACCCGCGGCGCGTGCCCGACAATCGCGCTCCTGACGCTTTCCTTCCTGCTGGACATGCCCGCATCGCGCCCGACGACCCGCTTTCTCCTGGCCCATCCGGCCCATTTCTTCGCCATGGGCTGCGGCAGCGGCTTGGCGCGCGTGGCTCCGGGCACGGTGGGCACGCTGTGGGGCTGGCTGGCCTTTCTGGTGCTGCAGCTGTGGCTGACGCCTGCGGGCATGGGCCTCGTGATCGCCCTGGCGCTGCCGCTGGGCTGGTGGGCCTGCACGGTGACGGCGCGGCACCTGGGCGTGGCCGACCCGGGCCCCGTGGTGTGGGACGAGATCGTCGCCATCTGGCTGGTGCTGTGGCTGGCCATGCCCATGGGCCTGCTCGGCCAGCTGGTCGCCTTCGGGCTGTTTCGCTATTTCGATGCCGCCAAGCCCGGCCCCGTGGCCTGGGCCGACCGCACGTTCAAGGGCTTTGGCTGGCGCGGCGGCCTGGGCATCATGCTCGACGACCTGGTGGCCGCCGGCTGCACGCTGCTGGTCATTGCGCTGTGGCGGCACTTTCTCGGCTGAGGCGGAGCGGAGGACGCATGAGTCTGCTACCCAAAAAAGAGCACAACCTCGTTGATACACAAGGGCTCGAGGCCGATTTGACCCATATCTCCAGCGTGCTGCTGCAGCGCCGTTGGATGCTGGCCACGGCCGAGAGCTGCACCGGTGGCCTGATCGCCGCGGCCTGCACCGACCGGGCCGGCTCCAGCCAGTGGTTCGAGCGCGGCCTGGTCAGCTATTCCAACGAGGCAAAAAGCGAGCTGCTGGCCGTACCGCCCGCGCTGATCGCCGCCCACGGCGCGGTAAGCGAGCCGGTGGCGCGCGCCATGGCGCAAGGGGCGCTGGCGCACTCGCGCGCGCAGGTGGCGCTTGCCGTCACCGGGGTGGCCGGCCCCTCGGGCGGCAGCGCGGACAAGCCCGTGGGCACGGTCTGGCTGGCCTGGTGCCTGGCCGGGCGCACCCACAGCGAATGCCGGCACTTTGCCGGCGACCGCGCCGCCGTGCGCGCGGCCACCGTGGCGCACGCGCTGGCGCGGCTGGCGCAGCTGCTGGGCTGAAAAGATCTGGCCGGGCCCGGAGTTGCCCGCCTTCCTGGAGGAGAGGCGGGCGCCGGGCCCGGCCGGGCTCAGGCCGCTGGGGGCGCGGCCACGTGCTCGCGCCGCTGCACGACCACGAAGCGGTCGGCCACGAAGGCGAGCGTGGTGTAGCTGGCGTTGGCCGCCGGGTTGCCGCCCGTGGCGTGGTAATCCGAGAACGCCGCTGACTGGTTCACGTACACGCCCTGCGTCAGGTTGATGGACAGCGCCACGCGGGCGTTGCGCGCCAGCTGCACGGCGCGGTCGAGCCAGGCGCGATCGGTGGAGTACACGCCCAGGGTCAGCGCGCCCTGCTCGCGCAGCGTGCTGGCAGCCACCTCCAGCGCGGCGTCGGCCGAGTCGGTGGCGACCACGAAGGACACGGGCCCGAAGCACTCCCTGCCGTAGATGGCGGCGTCCTGCTGCGTGAGCGCGACGAGGACCGGCGTGTGCATGCGCGCGCCGGGGTAGTCGGGGTGGTCCACGGCGCGCGAGGCCAGCAGCACGCGGCCCTTGCCGGACGCCTCCCGGATGCGCTCGACCGTCTGCGGCGCGCTGATGGCGCCCAGCACGGCGGTGACCACGCGCGGGTCGGACAGCAGCTTGTCCACCGCCGCAGCCAGGTCCTGCCCGACCTGCTCGAAGCTCTTGTGGCCCTCGTCGGTCTGGATGCCGTCCTTGGGCACCAGGATGTTCTGCGTGGTGGTGCACATCTGGCCGCTGTAGAGCGACAGCGTGAACGCCAGGTTGCGCAGCATGGCGGCGTACTGGTCGGTGGACTCGACGATGACCGTGTTGACGCCGGCCATCTCGGCGTACAGCCGCGCCTGGCGCGCGTTGTCGCCGAGCCAGCGGCCGAACTCGTTGCTGCCGGTGAAGTCGATGCTGGCCACGGCCGGGTCGCGCGCCAGCTGCTGGGTGTGCGCGGGGTCCTCGCTCAGGGCCAGCTGCACCAGGTTGGCGTCCAGGCCCTGCTCGGTGAGCACCTCGCGCAGGATGGACACCGAGATCGCCGCCGGCAGCACCGCGTTGGGATGGGGCTTGACGATGACCGGGTTGCCCGTGGCCAGCGCCGCGAACAGGCCCGGGTAGGTGTTCCAGGTCGGGAAGGTGGCGCAGCCGATCACCAGCGCCACGCCCCGGCCCACGGTCTCGAAGTGCTTTTGCATGGCCAGCGGCGGGTTCTTGCCCTGGGGCTTTTCCCACAGCGCCTGCTCAGGCACGTCGGCCAGCGCCTTCCAGGCGTAGGCGATGGCTTCCAGCGCGCGGTCCTGGGCGTGCGGGCCGCCGGCCTGGAAGGCCATCATGGGGCCCTGGCCGGTGGTCAGCATGACCGCGTGGGCGATCTCGTGGCTGCGCTTGTGGATGCGCGTGAGCGCCTCCAGCAGCACGCCGAAGCGGCCCTTGCGGCCCAGCTGCGCCCAGGGGCGCTCGGCGGCCCGGGCCGAGGCGATCAGCGCCTCGGGCTCGCACTCGGGGTAGCGCACGCCGATATCCACGCCATAGGGCGACTGCTCGGTGGCGACGCGGCCCACCTCGCCGGGCTGCTCCAGCGGATAGTCCTTGCCCAGCAGCGCCTGCACGGCCGCCTGGCCGTCGGCCTGGGCGGTCTCGCCATAGACCTTGGGCGAGGCCATCTCCGGGAAGGGCGACCAGTAGCCGCGCGTGGCCAGGGCGTCCAGGGCGCCCTGCAGCAGCGCGCGGTGGGTGTCGAACAAGCTCATGGAAAAGTCTCCTGTCTAGGGTTTATCCGGGTGTTGGTTTGACTTGCATCAGAAAGCAACTGCAGCATATTATCGACCGACCGATCGGTCAATGATGTGTTGACCCAGCACAAAACAATGTTGGCAAAGCAGTGCCCCGCCAACGAGAACCTCTTCACGACCCGCCCATGTCCGAGCTTCCGTCCGCACCTACCGCGCCCGCCCAGGCCGCCGAGCCGCTCGTGCTGAGCAGCGCCCACGCCGGCGTGCTGACGCTCACGCTCAACCGCCCGGCCGCCCTCAACAGCTTCACCACGGCGCTGCACGCCGAGCTGCTGGCGGCGCTGGACGCCGCGGCCGCCGACCCCGCCGTGCGCTGCGTGGTGCTGACCGGCGCGGGCCGGGCCTTCTGCGCCGGGCAGGACCTGGCCGACCCTGCCGTCGCCCCGCAAGCCGGCGCCGCGCCCAAGGACCTGGGCGACGTCATCGAGCGCTGGTACGCACCCCTGTGCCTGCGCCTGCGCAGCATGCCGGTGCCGGTGGTGGCCGCTGTCAACGGCGTGGCCGCCGGTGCGGGCGCCAGCATCGCGCTGGGCTGCGACATGGTGGTGGCGGCGCGCTCGGCCAGCTTCATCCAGGCGTTTGCCAAGATCGGCCTGCTGCCCGACAGCGGCGGCACCTGGCTGCTGCCGCGCCTGGTGGGCCGCGCGCGCGCCCTGGGCCTGGCGCTGCTGGGCGACAAGCTGGGCGCCGAAGAGGCGCAGCGCATGGGCCTGATCTGGCAATGCGTGGACGACGAGCAGCTGCAGCCGGCGGTGCGGGCCCTGGCCACGCGCCTGGCCGGCATGCCGGTCAAGGCGCTGGTGGGCATCCGCGCCGCCCTGGACGAGGCCCTGCTGATGGACTGGGAGGACGCCCTGGCCAACGAGGCCGCCCAGCAGCGCAGGCTGGGCAGTGCCCCCGACTACCGCGAGGGCGTGCAGGCCTTCGCCGAGAAGCGCGCCCCGCAATTCCAGGACCGCTGAAACCCAGGCCACACAAGCGCTTTTAGCTATCAAAATATTTTCAGCCCCCCATGTCCGAACAAATCCTGACCGCCCAGCAGACCGCCGACCACGTGCGCGCCGGCATGCTGGCCCGCGACCGCGCCACGCAGAGCCTGGGCATGCGCATCACCGCCATGGGCCCGGGCACCGCGACGCTCACCATGACCGTGCGCGCCGACATGCTCAACGGCCACGCCACCTGCCACGGCGGCTTCATCACGGCGCTGGCCGATTCGGCCTTTGCCTTCGCCTGCAACTCGGGCAACGAGCTGACCGTGGCCTCGGGCCTGGCCATCGACTTCGTGGCCCCGGCGCGCGAGGGCGACACGCTCACGGCCAGCGCCCACGAGGTCTCGCACGCCGGGCGCACCGGCGTCTATGACGCGAGCGTGCACAACCAGCACGGCGAGCTGATTGCCGTGTTCCGCGGGCGCTCGTACCGCATGAAGGGCAAGCCGGCCGTGCCCCAGGCCGCCAGCGCCTGAACCACAAGACCAAGACCCCAGGAGACCTTCCCGCATGTCCCCCACGCGCCCTGCCCCCGGCGAGCTCGAACCCATAGAGACCGCCAGCCGCGACGAAATCCAGGCCCTGCAGCTGCAGCGCCTACGCTGGTCGCTCAAGCACGCCTACGAGAACGTGCCGCACTACCGGCGCAGCTTCGATGAGCGCGGCGTGCACCCGGACGACCTGAAGACCCTGGCCGACCTGGCGAAGTTTCCGTTCACCACCAAGGGCGATCTGCGCGAGAACTACCCCTTCGGCATGTTCGCCGTGCCGCGCAACCAGATCCTGCGCATCCACGCGTCCTCGGGCACCACGGGCAAGCCCACGGTGGTTGGCTACACCGCGCGCGACATCGACACCTGGGCCAATCTGGCGGCGCGCTCAATCCGCGCCGCTGGCGGGCGCCCGGGCGACATGGTGCACATCGCCTACGGCTACGGCCTGTTCACCGGCGGCCTGGGTGCGCACTACGGTGCCGAGCGCGCCGGATGCACCGTCGTGCCCATGTCGGGTGGGCAGACGGAAAAGCAGGTGCAGCTGATCCACGATTTCAAGCCCGACATCATCATGGTGACGCCGTCGTACATGCAGGTCATCGTCGAGGAGTTCGCGCGCCAGGGCATGGATGCGCGCGACAGCTCGCTCAAGGTGGGCATCTTTGGCGCCGAGCCCTGGACGGAGGCCATGCGCCGCGAGATCGAGCACAGCGCCGGCATCAAGGCGGTGGACATCTACGGCCTGTCCGAAGTCATGGGCCCAGGCGTGGCCAGCGAGTGCGTGGAGACCCAGGACGGCCCGACCATCTGGGAAGACCACTTCTACCCCGAGATCATCGACCCGATCACCGGCGAGGTGCTACCCGATGACGCCGAGGGCGAGCTGGTCTTCACCACGCTCACCAAGGAAGGCCTGCCGGTGATCCGCTACCGCACGCGCGACCTGACGCGCCTGCTGGCGCCCACGGCGCGGTCGTTCCGGCGCATGGGCAAGATCGTCGGACGCTCGGACGACATGCTCATCATCCGCGGGGTCAACATGTTCCCCACGCAGATCGAGGAGATCGTGCTGGCGCACGAGAAGCTGTCGGGCCAGTACCAGATCGTGGTCTCGCGCGACGGCAACCTCGACAAGGTGGAGGTGCGCTGCGAACTGCAGCCCGGCGCCTGCGAGCCGGGCAGCCCCGAGGTGCAGGAGATCACCGGCTGGGTGCAGCACCGCATCAAGACGCTGGTGGGCATCAGCACCCGCGTGCTGGTGCTGCCCACCGACTCCATCGAGCGCACGCTGGTGGGCAAGGCCCGCCGCGTGATCGACCACCGCCCACGCTGACCCGCAACTGCGCATGGCCCGTGCCTGCGCAGTTTTCCATCCCCATTTTTCGACCGACCAGTCGGACTAAGAATTCCTTCAACCGCAACCCAAAGAGAGAGAGGAGACAAGCGTCATGAACAAGGAAAAATTGGCCCAGTCCATGGAGTTCCCGCCACCGATCGAGCAGCCCAACGTCTATCCGCTGTCCTGGCACCAGCACACCAAGAAGCTCGAAGAGATCTGGGACGCCTCGCGCCGCGAGGTCTGGGATCCGAAGAAGCTTCCCTGGGACACCTTCAACGTGGGCAAGTACACCTGGGAGCAGCGCGAGGCGATCGCCTACTGGTGGACGCTCTTGTCGGTGTTCGACGCCTCGGCGCCTCCGGTGTTCGCCGCGGCCATGATCAAGACCTACGAGGCACACGAGGAAGACGCCGTGCGCCGCTGCTTCTTCAGCGTCACGCAGGACGAGCAGAACCATGAGCAGATGTGCGGCATGGCCATCACCAAGTTCCTCGAGCACCCCGATCCGCTGACCTACCAGCCCAAGACCGAGCTGGGCAAGCGTCTGCAGAAGAACGCTCAGTGGCTGTACTACAACGGCGGGCGCTACTGGAACGGCTACAAGACGGCGGTGCCCAAGTACAGCCTGGCGGTGCTGTTCTCGTCCTTCCTGATGGGCGAGATTGCCGCCGCGACCATCTTCCACCAGATGGCCGCAGGCTGCACCGAGCCGGTGTTCAAGGAGGCCTTCCGCAACATCGGCAAGGACGAGGGCCGCCACATGGGCATCTGCCTGGCGCTGATGGAGCGCGACTACCCCAAGCTCGCCATCGAGGACCGCAGCATCATCACCAAGCAGATCCGCGCCGGCTACCTGTTCCTGTCGGCCGTGCTGTTCGAGCCGCCGATGGATTTCTGGGACCTGCCCGAGGACTTCATCGACAACCAGCGCGCGGGCGAGGCCGTGGCGCGCGCGGCCGGCTTTGCCATCCCCGAGTACGAGGCCAAGAAGAACAACTGGCGCTCGGCCATCTTGAACCTCAAGGGTGCGCTGGACAAGTACGGCATCCCGTTCCCGGCCATTCCCGAAGTCGGCATCACCGGCGAGGAAGTGTCCGACGTGGACCTGGACGACATCATCCCCGTGTTCTGATTCTGCGATGACTGCAAACATCAAGCTCTACCCCTCGGGCCAGACCGTCGCGTGCGACAGCGGCCAGACCGTGCTCGAAGCCCTGGAACGCTCGGGCTACGCCCTGCCCAACAACTGCCGCGCCGGCGCGTGCGGCGAGTGCAAGGTGCGGGTGCGCTCGGGCGAATTCGACCAGGGCTTCGTGCTGGACATGGCCCTGTCGCAGGACGAGCGGGCCCAGGGGTATGGCCTGATGTGCATGGCCAAGCCGCTGTCGCCCGAGCTCGAGATCGAGTGGGGCACGGCGGACGCCAAACCCAAGCTGTTCCCGCCGCGCGAGTCGCAGTACGCCGTGCTGGTGGACCGCATCGCGCGCACCCCGCGCATCACCGAGTTCGTGCTGCGCCCGCTGGGCGAGCCCATGCGCTTCTGGCCCGGGCAGTACGTGCTGCTGGGCGACCAGAGCCGCGGCGTGCCCGTGCGCTCGTATTCGCTGGCCAACGCGCCGCGCCCCGACGGCGAGCTGCGCCTGCAGGTCACGCGCGTTGACGCGGGCGAGGCCGACACCCCCGCCGGGCGCACCAGCCGCTGGCTGCACGACGAGGTGCAGCTGGGCCAGCAGCTGCGCTTTTCCGGCCCGCACGGCACCTTCATCGGCGACCCGGCCGTGGACACGCCCGTGCTGTGCCTGGCCGCCGGCTCGGGCCTGGCGCCCATCCTGTCGCTGGCCGAGGCCGCGCTGCGCCGCGGCTATGCCCGGCCCGTCACCCTGATGTTCTCCGCCCGCGAGGCGGCCGATCTGTACGATCAGGGGCTGATGCATTACTGGCAGGCGCGCTACCCCAATTTCCGCTACCTGCCCACGCTCACCCGGGCGCAGCAGGAAGGCGTGGCCCAGGGCCGCATTCCGCAGATCCTGGGCCAGCACTTTCCCGACCTGAGCCAGCACAGCGTCTTCATCGCCGGCACCACCGGCTTCGTCGACGACTGCGTGGCCGCCGCTCGCGCCCTGGGCGCGCCGGCCGGGCAGATCCACACCGAAGGCTTCTTCGCCCAGGCCTGAAGGCCGGGCGAGCGACAGACAGCCGCAGCAACGAGGAACACCCCCATGTACACCCAGGCAATGGACACGATGGCCCCGGAGGCCGGCGCGCCACAGGCCGTGCGCAGCGCCGAGCAGGCACGCCTGCAGGAGCGCTTCGACGAGCGCATCGACGCGGGCGAGTTCATCGAGGCCAAGGACTGGATGCCCGAGAACTACCGCCGCACCCTGGTGCGCCAGATCAGCCAGCACGCGCATTCCGAGATCGTCGGCATGCTGCCCGAAGGCAACTGGGTCACGCGCGCGCCCACGCTCAAGAGAAAAGCCATCCTGCTGGCCAAGATCCAGGACGAGGGCGGCCACGGCCTGTACCTGTACTCGGCCGCCGAGACGCTGGGCACCTCGCGCGACCAGATGCTGCACGCCCTGCACACGGGCCGCGCGAAATACAGCTCCATCTTCAACTATCCGACGCTTTCCTGGGCCGACGTGGGCGTGATCGGCTGGCTGGTCGATGGCGCGGCCATCATGAACCAGGTGCCGATCTGCCGCTGCTCCTATGGGCCGTACGCGCGCGCCATGGTGCGCATCTGCCGCGAGGAGAGCTTCCACCAGCGCCAGGGCTACGACGCCCTGCTGACCATGATGCAAGGCGGCACCGACGCCCAGCGCGCCATGGTGCAGGACGCGGTCAACCGCTGGTGGTGGCCGTCCCTGATGATGTTCGGCCCGCCCGACGACCAGTCGCCCAACACCGAGCAGTCCATGCGCTGGGGCATCAAGCGCATCTCCAACGACGACCTGCGCCAGAAATTCATCGACGCCACCGTGCCGCAGGCCCGGGTGCTGGGCGTGCAGCTGCCCGACCCGGACCTGAAGTGGAATGCCGAGCGCGGCCACCACGACTTCGGTCCCATCGACTGGAGCGAGTTCTGGCGCGTGGTCGGCGGCGAGGGCCCGTGCAACCGCGAACGCCTGGCCGCGCGTGTCAAGGCCTGGGACGACGGCGCCTGGGTGCGCGAGGCGGCCCTGGCGCACGCCGCCAAGAGCGCCCAGCCAGAGCGTGCGGTGGCCTGATATTGGCGTCCCACAACGATATGTAGCTATCAAATTCGTTAATCCTGAATTCCTGAAGACACCATGAGCACCACCCCCGACACCGTCCCCACCGCCAACGAATGGCCCCTGTGGGAAGTCTTCGTGCGCAGCAAGGCCGGGCTGGACCACAAGCACTGCGGCAGCCTGCACGCCGCCGACGCGAAGATGGCCATCCAGATGGCGCGCGACGTCTATACCCGGCGCCAGGAGGGCACCAGCATCTGGGTCGTGCGCTCCGAACAGATCGTCGCCAGCGACCCGGCCGACAAGGACATGTACTTCGGCCCGTCCGAGGACAAGATCTACCGCCACCCCACCTTCTACGTCCTGCCCCAGGCCGTGGACCACATGTGAGAGGGCCCCACGCGTGCAAAGCATCCGCATTGGCCAGGACCCGCATTTCCAGTACCTGCTGCGCCTCTCAGACACCTGCCTGATCCTGGCCCAGCGCCTGTGCGAGTGGTGCGGCCACGCGCCCATCCTCGAAGAAGACATCGCCCTGTCCAACATGGCGCTCGACCTGGTCGGCCAGGCGCGCGCGCTGCTCACGCGTGCCGGGGCCGTCGACGGGCGCGGGCATGACGAGGACCAGCTGGCCTTCCTGCGCGGCGAGGGCGACTACCTGAACGCCACCCTGGCCGAGCTGCCGCGCGGCGACTTCGCCTTCACCTGCCTGCGCAACGCCGTGCTGGCCACGCTGCTCAAGCTCCTGTGGCAGCGCCTGCAGGAGTCCAGCGACGCCGAGCTGGCGGCCATCGCCGGCAAGGCCGTCAAGGAGGCGCGCTACCACCAGGAGCACGCCGGCGACTGGGTGGTGCGCCTGGGCGACGGCACGGCCGAGTCGCGCGCACGCATGCAGGCGGCGCTGGCCCAGCTGTGGCCCTACACGGCCGAGCTGTTCGACACGGATGCCGTGGACGAGCACGCACGCGCCAGCGGCCTGGGTCCGCGCTGGGCCGACCTCAGGGACGAGTGGCTGGCCGAGATGCAGGCCCTGCTGGCCGCGGCCGACCTGCAGGTGCCGGCGCAGGGCGCCTTCCTGAGCACCGGCCGGCGCGGCGTGCACAGCGAACACATGGGCCGCATCCTGGCCGAAATGCAGTACCTGCAGCGCTCCTACCCCGGAGGGGTGTGGTGAGCCTGGCGCTCGTGCCCAGCCCCGACGCGCGCGTGCAGCAGGCCTGGAGCGTGCTGCACGGCGTGCCCGACCCCGAGGTGCCGGCCATCTCGCTGTGCGACTTAGGCATCGTGCGCGACGTGCGCGAGGACGCCGGGGGCGGCCTGGAGATCGTGCTCACGCCGACCTACTCCGGCTGCCCTGCCACCGAGGTCATCGAGGCCGATGTGCTTGCCGCCCTGCAGGCCGCCGGCCTGGGCCCGGCGCGTGTCACGCTGCAGCGCGCCCCGGCCTGGACCACCGACTGGATCAGCGCCGCCGGCCGCGAGAAGCTGCGCGCCTACGGCATCGCCCCGCCCGGCCCGGTGGCCGCCGATGCTGCCCGGCCCCTGGTCTTCCTGCCCCGGCGCAAGCCCGAACCCGGCCTGGCCTGCCCGCGCTGCGCCAGCACCCGCACCGAGCGCCTGGCGGCCTTCGGCTCGACGCCCTGCAAGGCGCTGTGGCGCTGCCTGGCGTGCCATGAGCCGTTCGAGCATTTCAAGCCGATCTGATGCCCCCGCACGCCCTGCCCCTTCCGCACTCCTTCCCCCCCGGGGGAAGGTGGGGATGGGGGCCGGCTGGCTCGGGGCACGGTGCCCGGGATTGCCCCCGTCGCTGGCCCCCACCCCCGCCCTCCCCCAGAGGGGGAGGGAGCTTTACAACCACAGTTCCCCCCCGCCATGAGCGTCACCTTCCACTCCCTGCGCGTGCGCTCCATCGAGCCCGACACGCCCGAAGCCGTCATCGTCACCTTCGACGTCCCGGCCGAGCTGCGCCCGGACTTCGGCTTCACCCAGGGCCAGTACCTCACCCTGCGCACGCGCGTGGGCGGCGAGGATCTGCGCCGCTCCTACTCCATCTGCGCCGGTGTCGATGACGGCGAGCTGCGCGTGGGCGTGCGCCGCGTGCCCGGCGGCGTGTTCTCCAACTGGATCCACAGCTCCCTGCAGGTGGGCGGGCAGATCGACGTCATGGTGCCCCAGGGGCGCTTCCACGTGCCGCTCGATGCGGCCGCGCGCCGCCACTACCTGGCCATTGCCGGGGGCAGCGGCATCACGCCCATCCTGTCCATCCTGAAGACCGTGCTCGCCCGCGAGCCGGGCAGCCGCGCCACTCTGCTGTACGCCAACCGCAGTCTGCAGTCCACCATGTTCAAGGAGGAGCTGGAGGACCTGAAGAACCGCTACCTGCACCGCCTGGCGCTGCACCACGTGTTTTCGGCCGAGCAGACCGACGCGCCGCTCAACATGGGCCTGATGGACCGGGCCAAGGTGGGCGAATTCCTCGCCACGCTGGTGCCGGCCCAGGGCATCGACGAGGCCTTCATCTGCGGCCCCTTCCAGATGAACGACGAGGCCGAGGCGGCGCTGCTGGCCGCGGGCGTGCCCGAGGAGCGCATCCACATCGAGCGCTTCGGCATCGCGCTGTCGCCGGCCGGCCAGGCCGGCGCCGTCGAACACCAGGCGGCGCAGCCGGGCGACGCCGAGCAGGCGCGCATCACCATCGTGCGCGACGGCCTGTCGCGCGACTTCACCTTCACGCGCGGACAGCCAAGCATCCTGGACGCGGCCAGCGCCGCCGGGCTGGAGGTGCCGTTCTCCTGCACCTCGGGCGTGTGCGGCACCTGCCGCGCCAAGTGCGTCCAGGGCGAGGTGCGCATGGAGCGCAACTTCGCCCTGGACAAGGCCGAGGTCGAGGCCGGCTTCGTGCTGACCTGCCAGTGCCGCCCGCTGACCCCGCAGGTGCTGCTGTCGTTTGACGAGCGCTGAGGCGCGCTGCCCGGCAACGCAACAAGGACAAGGAAAGGACCCCACCCGATGGCACGTGGACGCTCGGCCGGCTATGAAGACCAGCGCGAACTGATCCTGGAGCACGCGGCGCAGCTGTTTGCGCAGCGTGGCTACACCGCCGCCTCCATGAACGAGGTGGCCGAGGCCTGCGGCCTGTCCAAGCCCGCGCTCTACCACTACTTTCGCGACAAGTACGACCTGCTGGTGCACATCGCCGAAGGCCACGTCAGCCGCCTGCAGGTGCTGGTGGGCGAGGTGCAGGCGCTCGGCCTCACGCCCGAGGAGCGCCTGCGCGCGCTGATCCAGCGCTTCGTGCTGGAGTACGCCCGCGCCAAGTACGCTCACCGCGTGCTGACCGAGGACGTGAAGTTCCTCAAGGAGGACGACCGCCTGCGCATCCTGGGCAGCGAGCGCCAGGTGGTGGCGCATTTCTCGCTGGCGGTGGGCCAGCAGTGGCCGCACATCGCCGCCGCCGGCCTGGGCACGCCCACGGCCATGCTGCTGTTCGGCATGATCAACTGGATGTTCACCTGGTTCCGCCCCGAGGGCAGCCTGACCTACGAGGACTTGGCGCCCATGGTGGCCGACCTGTTCTTCGGCGGGGTGCCCGCCATGCGTCTGCCCGCCGCCCCGGAGCACGACCGGTGAGCGCCCTTTTTTCTGTATTTTTTACCGCCGGGTCAGGGCTTTGCCCGGTGCGCGGCAGCGGGTCGATGCTTCATCATTTGCCCCCGCTCCCGGTGTATTCCTGACGCATTCCCGATTTCTCAACGCCCCATCCTTCAAGGAGACAAAACCATGAAAAAACGCTGGACCCCCATTGCCCTGGTGGCCGCAAGCCTTCTCGCCGCCAGCGGCGCCGCCCTGGCGGACGTCAACGTCGGCGTTACCGTCTCGGCCACGGGCCCCGCGGCATCGCTCGGCATCCCGGAGAAGAACACCATCGGCCTGATGCCGCGCACCATCGGTGGCGAGAAGATCAACTACATCGTGCTCGACGATGCGTCCGACACCACCAACGGCGTGTCCAACACGCGCAAGCTGATCAGCGAGAACAAGGTCGACATCATCCTGGGTTCGAGCACCACGCCCGTGTCGCTGGCCATGATCGACGTGGTCTCCGAGGCCAAGACGCCCATGATCTCGATGGCTGCCTCGGCACGCATCGTCGAGCCCATGGACGACAAGCGCAAGTGGGTCTTCAAAACGCCCCAGAACGACATCATGATGTCGCTGGCCATCGTCGAGCACATGGCCGCGGCCGGCGTCAAGACCGTGGGCTTCATCGGTTTCTCCGACGCCTACGGCGAGGGCTGGTACCAGGAATTCACCAAGGCGGCCGAGCTGAAGAAGCTCAAGATCGTCGCCAACGAGCGCTACAACCGCACCGACACCTCGGTGACCGGTCAGACCCTCAAGATCATGGCCGCCAAGCCCGACGCGGTGCTGGTCGCCGGCTCGGGCACGCCGGCCGCCCTGCCGCAGAAGACGCTCAAGGAGCGCGGCTACGCCGGCAAGTACTACCAGACGCACGGCGTGGCCAATGCCGACTTCCTGCGCGTGGGCGGCAAGGACGTGGAAGGCACGCTGTTGCCCGCGGGTCCCGTGCTGGTGGCCGACCAGCTGCCGGCCAGCCACCCGGTCAAGGCCTCAGCCATGGCCTACGTCAAGGCCTACGAGGACGCGCACGGCAAGGGCAGCGTCTCCACGTTCGGTGCGCACGGCTGGGACGCCGGCGTGCTGATGGCCGCCGCCGTCCCGGTGGCGCTCAAGAAGGCCAAGCCCGGCACGGCCGAGTTCCGCTCGGCGCTGCGCGATGCGCTCGAGCAGCTCAAGGAAGTGCCCGGCGCACACGGCATCTTCACCATGTCGCCCAACGACCACCTGGGCCTGGACCAGCGCGCGCGCGTGATGGTCAAAATCGAGAACGGCACCTGGAAGTACCAGCCCTGAGCCACCAGCCCTGCGGACTGGCCGCGCTTTGACCCCCTCCCCCCGCCCTCTCCGGCAGGCGGGAGAGGGCGTCGGACCAGCCCCCTGCTCACAAGAGAAAGACAACCATGGATTTGCAGATTGCCCTGCTGCTGGGGCAGGACGGGTTGGTCAATGGGGCCATCTACGGCCTCATGGCACTGGCACTGGTGCTGGTGTTCTCCGTGACCCGCGTGATTTTCATCCCTCAGGGGGAGTTCGTGGCCTTCGGCGCGCTGTCGCTGGCCATGATGCAGACGGGCCGCGTGCCCGGCACGCTGTGGCTGCTGTGCGGCCTGGCGGCGGCGGTTCTCGTGGTCGAGGGGCTGCGCACGGCGCGCGGCGTGGCCGTCAACTGGTTCGCCACCCTCGGCTGGTGCGTGGCGCTGCCCGGCCTGGTCGCGGCCGTGGTGCTGCTGTGGAAGCCCCAGTCCCTGTGGGCCCAGAGCCTGGCGGCGCTGCTGCTCATCACGCCGCTGGGGCCGCTCTTGTACCGCCTGGTCTACCGGCCCCTGGCGGGCGCGACCACGCTGATGCTGCTCATCGTCTCGGTGGCACTGCACCTGGTGCTGGTGGGCGCGGGCCTGCTGTTCTTTGGCGCCGAGGGCTCGCGCACGCCGGCGTTCTCGGACGCGCAGTTCCAGATCGGCGACATGACCATCTCCGGCCAGTTCCTGGTGGTGCTGGGCGTGACCGCGCTGCTGGTGCTGGTGCTGTTCATCTTCTTCGAGCGTTCCATGGTCGGCAAGGCGCTGCGCGCGGTCGCCATCAACCGGGTCGGCGCGCGCCTGATGGGCGTGCCCACCGACCTGTCGGGCGACGTGAGCTTCGCCCTGGCGGCGCTGATCGGCGGCGTCTCGGGCCTGCTCATCGGGCCCATCACCACGGTCTATTACGACACCGGCTTTCTGATCGGCCTCAAGGGCTTCGTCGCCGCCATCGTCAGCGGCCTGGCCAGCTACCCGATCGCCCTGGCGGGCGCGGTGCTGGTGGGCCAGCTCGAGTCCTTCTCCTCCTTCTGGGCCAGCGCATACAAGGAAGTGCTGGTCTTCACCCTGATCATTCCTGTGCTGTGGTGGCGCTCGCGCAACAGCCGCCACGTGGAAGACGAAGAATGAACGCGTCCGGCAAACCCCTGCAGGCGAGCGCGATGGCGCCCGCCCCCCAACCTGCTGCCTCCGCCGCCTCCGCCCAGGCCGCCGCCCCGGCGCGCGGCTGGCTCACCCGCACCCAGGCCACCGCCGCCTTCGTGCTGTTGCTGGCCGCGGCCTGGCCCCTCATGCCCGACTTCACCGTCGTGGTCGCCAGCTACATCGCGCTGTATTCGCTGGTCGCCGTGGGGCTGGTGCTGCTCACCGGCGTGGGCGGCATGACGTCCTTCGGCCAGGCGGCCTTCGTCGGCGTGGGCGCCTACGCCACCGCCTGGGCCTGCACCTCGCCCGCGGCCGCCGCCTGGCTGGGTGCGGTGGTGCCCGCCGCGCTGCTGCCCTGGGTGGGGCTGGTGCTGGGGCTGGCCGTCACTTTCGCCATCGCCTGGGGCCTGGGCGCGGTGACGCTGCGCCTGTCCGGCCACTACCTGCCCCTGGCCACCATCGCCTGGGGCCTGAGCCTGTATTACCTGTTCGGCAACATGCAGTTCCTGGGCGGGCAGACCGGCATCAGCGGCATCCCGGCGCTGCAGCTGCCCGGGCTGGACCTCGCCTCGCCGCGCGCGCTGGGCGTGCTGATCTGGGCCGTGCTGCTGGTGGCCATCTGGCTGCTGCACAACCTGCTCGATTCGCGCGAGGGCCGCGCCGTGCGTTCGCTCAAGACCGGCCAGGTCATGGCCGAGTCCATGGGCATCGACACCGCCCGCTACCGCGTCAAGCTGTTCGTGCTGGCGGCGCTGCTGGCGGCCATCTCGGGCTGGCTGTACGCGCACATGCAGCGCTTCGTCAACCCCACGCCCTTCAACCTGAACATCGGCATCGAGTTCCTGTTCATGGCCGTGGTTGGCGGCTCGGGCCACCTGTGGGGCGCGGTGCTGGGCGCGACGCTCATCACGCTGCTCAAGCAAAAGCTGCAGGACCTGCTGCCGGCGCTCCTGGGCACCTCGGGCAACTTCGAGGTCATCGTCTTCGGTCTGCTGATGGTGCTGGTGCTGCAGCGTTTCGCCGAAGGCATGTGGCCGACGCTGCAGCGCCTGTCGGCCCCGCTGTTCAAGCCCGAGCGGGCACGCGCCGCGGTGCAGGCGGGTGAGCTCGACCAGCGCCGCCTGCCCGCCCCGGGCACGACGCTCATCGACGCGCGCGCCGTGACCAAGCGCTTTGGCGGCCTGGTGGCCAACAACAACGTGGACCTGAGCGTGGCCGCCGGCGAGGTGCATGCCCTCATCGGCCCCAACGGCGCCGGCAAGAGCACCTTCTTCAACATGATCTCGGGCGTGGACGACCCGACCGAGGGCAGCATCGCGCTGATGGAGCAGCCCATGGCCGGCAAACCCTCGCGCGACTTCGCCCGGCTCGGCCTGGGCCGCACCTTCCAGCACGTGCGCATCCTGGGCCAGCGCACGGTGCTGGAGAACGTGGCCCTAGGCGCGCACCTGCGCGCGCACAAGGGCTGGATGGCCTCCATGCTGCGCCTGGACCGCGCCGAGGAAGCAGCCGTGCTGGCCGAGGCGCGCCGCCAGATCGAGCGCTGCGGCCTGGGGCCCTTCGCCGACGTGGCCGCGGGCTCCCTGGCGCTCGGGCAGCAGCGCATCGTGGAGATCGCGCGGGCCCTGGCCGGCCAGCCGGCCGTGCTGCTGCTCGACGAGCCCGCCGCCGGCCTGCGCCACCTGGAGAAGCAGGCCCTGGCGCAGCTGCTCGCGCAACTGCGCAGCGAAGGCCTGGGCATCCTGATCGTCGAGCACGACATGGAGTTCGTGATGAACCTGGCCGACCGCATCACGGTGCTGGAGTTCGGCACCGTGATCGCCAAGGGCAGCCCGGCGCAGATCCAGAGCAACCAGCGCGTGCTCGACGCCTACCTGGGCGGCGCCGACGACTTCGACTTTGCCGCCGCGGAGGCCGCAGCATGACCAGCAACCCCCAAGCCCCCCTGCTGCAACTGAGCGATTTCTCCGTCTCCTACGGGCCGGTGGAGGCCGTGCACCGGATCAACCTGACCGTGGAGCCGGGCGAGATCGTCACCGTCATCGGCCCCAACGGCGCAGGCAAGAGCACGCTGCTCAACGCCAGCATGGGCATGCTCGCCTCCAGCGGCCAGCTGCACCTGGCGGGCCGGCACATGCTGCGCCCGCGCGTGGAGGACATGGTGGCGCACGGCGTCGCCCTGGTGCCGGAGAAGCGCGAGCTGTTCGGCGAGATGTCCATCGAGGACAACCTGCTGCTGGGCGGCTTCTCGCGCTGGCGCCGTGGCCAGCGCGACCAGCGCCAGCGCATGCAGGAGGTGTTCGAGATCTTTCCGCGCCTGCAGGAGCGGCGCGCGCAGCTGGCCTCGACGCTCTCGGGCGGCGAGCGCCAGATGCTGGCCATCGGCCGCGCCCTGATGGCGCGCCCGCGCCTGCTGATGCTCGACGAGCCCTCGCTGGGTCTGGCCCCGCGCATCGTGCGCGAGGTGCTGCAGGTGGTCTGGAACCTGCGCAAGCTCGGCGTGTCGGTGCTGCTGGTCGAGCAGAACGCCCGCGCCGCCCTGCAGGTGGCCGACCGCGCCTACGTGCTGGAGATGGGCGAGGTGGTGCTGACCGGCGCCGCGCGCGAGCTGCTGCACGACCGGCGCATCATCGACACCTACCTGGGCATGGGCTCGGCGCACGCCGAGGCGGACGCACAGCCGGTCTGAGAGGTCATGCTCCCTCCCCCTCTGGGGGAGGGCGAGGGTGGGGGCCAGCCGCGACCGGCCTCAACCGCTGCGCCTGGCACACGCCGGCCCCCATCCCCACCTTCCCCCAGAGGGGGAAGGAGCATCAAAGCCAGCCGCCCGCCCTCACGCCCCGCAGCATTTCTTGAACTTCTTGCCGCTGCCGCACGCGCACGGGTCGTTGCGGCCGGGCTGGTCGCCGCGCACCACCTGCTCGACGCGCGGGCCCAGGCTGCGCCAGATGCGGTGCAGGTCATAGATCGCCCAGATCGCCTCGCCCAGGGCCTGCACGCGCTCCTCGCTGGTGCTGGGCGGGCCCTCCTCGTCGAACATGCACAGCACCGGCTCGCCCTTGTCCTCCTCGGCCAGGGCGGCGACGGCCTCCAGCGAATCCTCGATCCACTCGGCCGTCTCCTTGTCGCGCGGCGGCTCCCAGTCGTCGGACCAGGCCTCCACGGCGAACAGGAAACCCGCCGCCCACATCTGCGCCAGCGAAGGCACGTCCTCGCCTTCCATCTCGGCGCGGTCCTCCTCGGGCATGCAGGCGATGGCGCCGCGCATGTCGATGATCTCGGGATGGAAGGCGTCCTCGGCGTCCAGCGACTGGGGCTCTTCGGCCAGCTGGGCGCGCACCTGCGCGCTGCGCAGGTGCCACAGCTGCAGGAAACGCTCCTGCTGCGCCAGGTCCCGGAAGGGCGAAACCAGGGGCAGCGGCCCCTCGGGTGGCAGAGGGGTGTCGCTGTCGGCGATCAGCACGCCCAGCCACTCGGCGTCGGGCACGGAGCGGCGCGTGCAGGCCAGGGCCGTCAGCACCCCGTCGCAGAACTCCCAGTGCGGCGCGCTGTCGTCGCGCGTGCGCAGGTCGTCGAGCAGGTCGTCGAGTTCGTCCAGTTCATCGGGGCCGAAGGCGGGGGCAGAGGTGGAGGCAGTCATGGCGGTGGCGGCGGAAAGAGAGGGCGGGCAACAGGAAGGCCGGCGGCGCGGGGCGTGGGGCTTTGCCGGTGCGCGCCGACAATCGGCGTTTCAGTGTAGCGCCTGCCCCATGCCCGAGACGATGCCCCGCTCCCACCCACCGCCGCCCGCGCCTGAACCGGCGGACGATGCCCTGGCCGCCGCGTTCCTGGCGCGCCACCTGCCGCTGCAGCACGCCGCCCTGGCGCGCCATGTGCTGCCCGACGGGCGGCGGGCGTGGCTCAAGCGCGCCGGCGCCCGCCACGGCATGGCCGGCTACCGCGCGCTGGGTGCGGCCGCCCGGTTGCTCGGCCTGCGCGTGCTCACGCCCGTGCCCAACCGGGGCGGCCAGGCCGCCATCGCTATCGAGGTGCGCCGGCTGCGCGAGCTGGCCGGGCGCGGCGTGCGCGTGCCGCAGGTGCTGGCCGCGCAGGCCGGGGGTTTTCTGATGGCCGACCTGGGCGCGGGCAGCGCGCCCACGCCGTCCCTGGCCGAAGAGCTGCAAGCCGCCGTGCCCGCGGGCGCCGTGGCCGTGCTGGCGCCGTGGCGCCAGGGCCTGGAGGCGCTGGCCGAGGTGCATGCCCGCGGCGCCTGCCTGAGCCAGGCCTTCGCGCGCAACCTGGTGCGCTGCCCCGACGGGGCGGTGGCCTGCATCGACTTCGAGGACGACCCCGCTGCCGTGCTGCCGCTGGCGCTGTGCCAGCTGCGCGACGCCCTGTGCTATGCCCATTCCACGGCGCTGCCCCTGCAACAGGCGGGCGCCCTGGATGAGGCGCGCGCGCACTGGCGCGCCTGGCTGGCCGCGCCGCGGTACGCGGGCAGATTCCAGGACGAGCTGCGGCGCGCCGCGCGCCGCCTGCACTGGCTGCGCCACCTGCCCGAGGACCGCCGCTGGGGCCGCGATGCCCAGCGCCTGCGCGCGGCGTGGGAACTGGTGCGGGACTGAAAAAATCGTAGCGCCAAGTCCAGGCGGGACGCGGGCTGGAGCCGTTTTCTTTAAAAAATATGGGCTGTCAGACGTCGCTCGTCCACTCCACCTGCGCGCCCAGGCTGCGCAGGTTCTCCACGAAACGCGGGTGCGCGCGGCGGATCGGCAGGGCGTTGCGGATCTCCGAGCGCCCGGGAATGCTGGCCGCCACCATGAACAGGGCGATCGCCACGCGGATGATGTAGGGGCTCTCGACCACCGCCGGCGTGAGCGTGCCGCCGCCAAAGGTGACGATGCGGTGCGGGTCGGAGGAAAAGACGTGGGCGCCGAACTTGGTCAGCTCGCCCGTCCAGCCCAGGGCGCCGTCATAGACCTTGTTCCAGAACAGCGCGTTGCCGTGCGAGCGCACGCCCAGGGCGATGAAGATGGGCAGCAGATCCACCGGGAAGTAGGGCCAGGGCGCGGCCTCCACCTTGGTCAGCACGTTGGCGGTGAACGGCGTCTGCACCGCCAGCGGGCCGTCCACGCGGGCGCAGGACCAGCCGTTGTCGTGCTCCACGCGCACGCCGAACTTGGCGAAGGTGCGGTCGATCAGCGGGAAGTTCTCCGGGGCGCTGTTCTTCACGCGCACGTCGCCGCCGGTGATGGCGCCCAGCGCCAGGAAGGTGGTGATCTCGTGGAAGTCCTCGTCGAAGCGGAACTCGCCGCCGCCGAGCTGCGCGCCGCCGTGCACCACCAGGCGGGACGTGCCGATGCCCTCGATGCGCACGCCCAGCATCTGCATGAAGTGGCAGAACTCCTGCACGTGCGGCTCGGACGCGGCGTTGGTCAGCGTGGACGTGCCCTCGGCCGCGGCCGCGCAAAGCACGAAGTTCTCGGTGGTGGTGACCGAGGCGTAGTCCAGCCAGTGCTCCACGGGCCGGAGCGGCTCGCACCGGCGCACCAGCAGCGAGCCGGCCGTGCGCTCGACCTCGGCGCCGAAGTGGCGAAAGACCTCGACGTGCGGGTCGATCTCGCGCACGCCCAGCGTGCAGCCCTTCACGTTGTCCTCCAGCCGCGCCACGGAAAAGCGCGCCAGCAGCGGCGGCACCAGCATGATGGACGAGCGCATCTCCTCGGGCAGCCGGTGGCAGGCGGCGTCGAAATGCGTGTCGCGGTGGTGCAGCGTCAACACGCCGCTGGCGGCGTCCAGCTGCACGTCGCTACCCAGGGTGCGGAAGATGTCCAGGATCTTGCGCACGTCGGTGATGTCCGGCACCCCCACCAGGCGCAGCGGCTCGCGCGTGAGCAGCGTCGCGCACAGCACGGGCAGGACCGCGTTCTTGTTGGCAGAAGGGGTGATGCGCCCGCGAAGCGGCGTGCCGCCGTGCACGATGAGATTGGACATGGGAGGGGAAGCAGACAGGGCAGGAAAAGCAGGAAAAGGCAGGCCGGCACTGTAGCGCCAACCCGCCGCCGGCCCGGCGCGGCGGGTTTTTCCGGGGCCGGGCGGCTCAGTCCAGGGCCACTGCCGCCACCACCAGCGCGCCAGCGGCTTCCAGTCGCCGACGCAGACGCAGCACCGCCTTGTCCTTGGACACCAGCACCGCGCCGTGCGCGGCTGCCAGGTCGATGAACTTCTGGTCGTCCGCGTCCTTGCAGACGCAGGGCGCACGCGGCGCCTCGGCCACCAGGCGCGCGCCGGCGTCAAACGCCGCCAGCACGTCCTCGGCCGTGCGGCCGTGGAAGGCCATGCGCGGCTGCAAGTGGGCATAGCGCAGCACGCAGGCCAGCTCGTCGCGCATGGCCTGCGTGGCGATCCAGTGCAGGCGCTGCGCGGCCAGCAGCAGGCGCACGGCGCCCGCGTCCGGCTCGGCAAACAGCAGCAGGTCCAGGACGATGTTGGTGTCCAGCACCAGCGTCCGCGGCGCCTCGGCCATGGCGCCCTCGGCTGGCAGGCGCAGCTCAGGGCGCATCGCCCGCCCCGCCGGCCGGGCGCGCCCGGGCGCTGCCGGCCACCAGGTCGAAGCGGAACAGCCGGCACTCGATGGGCCCGTTCCACAGCGGCACGCGGCGCGACTCCTTGAGGCGCATACGGCCGGGCAGCTTCAGGTCAGGCGTGAGCATCCAGGCCTGCCAGCCGGCGTAATGCTTCTTCCAGTGCGCGGCCAGCTGCGCGAAGAAATCGCCCCCGTCCTCGACCTGCGCGCTCTCGCGCCCGGCGCGCGGGACCGCGCCCTCCAGGCGTTCCTGCGCGCGCTGCTCGGCGTTGCGACCGGCGCTGCCGGCTGCGGCGATGCGCTCTCCGTAGGGCGGGTTGAGCAGCAGCAGGCCCGGCTGCGTGCTCGGCGGCATGCGCTGCAGGGCGTCGCCGCCGCGCAGCTGCAGCGCATGGGCCACGCCGGCGCGCTCGGCGTTGCGCTGGGCAAAGTCCACCATGCGGTGCGAGATGTCGCTGCCAAAAACGGCTGCAGCCGGCGCCACCACTTGGCTTTGTGCTTCTTCTTTGATAGCAGACCAGACGTGCGCCTGAAACGGCAGCAGCTTCTCGAAGGCAAAGCGCCGGCGCAGGCCCGGCGCGATGCGGCAGGCGATCTGCGCCGCCTCGATGGCCACCGTGCCGCTGCCGCAGCAGGGGTCGTACAGAGGCAGCGGCTCGCCGCCGTGCGGGTCCCAGCCGCTGGCGGCGATCATGGCGGCGGCCAGCGTCTCCTTGAGCGGGGCGTCGCCCTTGGCGCCGCCGTCCGCCACGTCGCGCCAGCCGCGCTTGAACAGCGGCTCGCCCGAGGTGTCGATGTAGAGCTGCGCTTCATCGGTCGTCAGGTGCAGGTGGATGCGCACGTCGGGCCAGCGCGTCTGGACGTCCGGGCGCACGCCGGCCTTGGCGCGAAAACGGTCGGCCACCGCGTCCTTGACGCGCAGCGCGGCAAAGTTCAGGCTCTTCAGGGGACTGTGCTGGGCCGTGACCTCGATTTTGAAGCTCTGGCGCGGGGTGAACCAGATCTCCCAGGCGATGCCGGCGGCCAGCGCATACAGGTCGTCCTCGCCGCGATAGCCGCCCTGGCCCAGGCGCACCAGCACGCGCTGCGTCAGGCGGCTGTGCAGGTTCAGGCGCAGCGCGTCGCGCCAGGGCGCGCGCGGCAGCAGCACGCCGCCGCGGCCGACGAGCAGGTCGTGCCCGGCCAAGCCGGTGAGCGTGTGCGCCTCATGCGCGAGAAATTCCTCCACGCCGGCGGCGCAGGGAAGAAAAAGCACCAGTTCGTTCATGGATGGGCTTGGCAGGAAAGAGGCCGTGGACGGCCGTGGAAAAGAAGGTGAAACAGCGGCGTCATGGTGCCTGCCCCTACAGCGTCTTGCGCAGGCTGGCCGGCGCGATTTTCAGCGCCTCGCGGTATTTGGCCACCGTGCGGCGCGCGCACTCAATGCCCTGCTCCTTGAGCAGCTCGGCAATCCTGCTGTCCGACAGCGGCCGGGCCGGGCTCTCGGCGGCGATGAACTGCCGGATGAGGGCGCGCACCGCGGTGCTCGACGCGTTGCCCCCGGTCTCGGTGCCCAGGCCGGAGCCGAAGAAATACTTCAGCTCGAACGTGCCCTGGGGCGTGGCCATGTACTTGGCCGTGGTCACGCGCGAGATGGTCGATTCGTGCAGGCCCAGCTCATCGGCGATGTCGCGCAGCACTAGCGGGCGCATGGCCAGCTCGCCGTGCACGAAGAAGCTCTTTTGCCGCTGCACGATGGCCTCGGACACGCGCAGGATGGTGTCAAAGCGCTGCTGCACGTTCTTGATGAACCAGCGCGCCTCCTGCAGCCGCTGCTGCAGCGCCGCATGCCCCTCGCTGCCGCGGTGCGCGCGCAGCGCGCCGGCGTACTGCTCGTGCACGCGCAGGCGCGGCAGCACGTCGGGGTTGAGCTGCACGGCAAAGCCGGCCTGCCCGCCCGGGCCCGTGCGGCGCACGACGACGTCGGGCACGATGATCTGGCGCTGCACATCGGCAAAGCGCCGGCCCGGGCGCGGCTCCAGGCGCGCGATGAATGCCAGGGCGGCGCGCGCGCCCTCCTCGCTCACGCCGCAGGCCTGCGACAGGCGGCGCACGTCGCGGCGCGCCAGCAGCTCCAGCGGCTGGGCGCACAGGGCCTGCGCCGCCTGCAAGAGCGCGGCGTCGTGGGTGCCCGCCTGCGCCAGGGCGCGCAACTGCAGCGCCAGGCACTCGGCCAGGCCGCGCGCGCCGACACCGGCGGGCTCCAGGCTTTGCAGCAGCGCCAGCGCCAGGGCCAGGCGGTGGCCGAGCGCCTCGGCCAACTCGGGGTCGGGCTCGCCCTCGCCCAGCAGGCCGGCCGCCAGCGCTTCGAGGGAGTCGTCCAGGTAGCCGTCGTCGTCGAGCGAGCCGATCAGGAAGTCCAGCGCCGCGCGCTCCTCGGGCGCCAGGCGCAGCGCCAGGGCCTGGCGCGCCAGGTGTTCGGCCAGGGTTTCGTGGTGGCCGGCCAGATCGATGGCATCGGCCTCGCCGTCGCCGCTGCCGGCCGGGCCGGACGCGGACAGTCCGCCCCCGGGTTCGCTGTCGCTCTCGCCATCGCCCGGCGCCGAGTCCTCGCCCTGCCACTCGAACTGCTCGGGCGCATCCGGCAGCCCCGGCTCGTCGGCCGGCTCGCGGGCCTCGGCCGCCGCAACGTCGGCGGCAGCTTCCTGGGGGTCACTTGGCCCTGAAACCCGCGCCATCTCTTGGCCTTCAGCTATCTTTTCGATAGCCTCCTCGGCGCCCTCCTCCTGCTCCAGGAACGGGTTGTCGGCCAGCATCTGGCCCACCTCCTGCGCCAGCTCCAGCGTGGACAGCTGCAGCAGCCGGATGGACTGCTGCAGCTGCGGCGTGAGGGTCAGGTGCTGCGAAACCCGCAGCGCCAGCGTGGGCCGGCTCATGCGGGCCTCATGGCGCGCGGCATCGGGCGCCGGCCGGGCGCATCACGTCACATGCGGAAGTGCTCGCCGAGGTACACCCGGCGCACTTCCGCGTTGTCCACGATCTCGGACGGCGTGCCCTCGGCCAGCACCTGGCCGTCGCTGATGATGAAGGCGTGGTCGCAGATGCCCAGCGTCTCGCGCACGTTGTGGTCGGTGATCAGGACGCCGATGCCCCGCTCCTTCAGGAAGCCGATGATGCGCTGGATCTCGATCACGGCGATCGGGTCGATGCCGGCAAACGGCTCGTCCAGCAGGATGAAGCGCGGCTGCGTGGCCAGCGCCCGGGCGATCTCCACGCGCCGGCGCTCGCCGCCGGACAGCGCCGGCGCCGGCGCCTCGCGCAGGTGCTCCACGCGCAGCTCCTGCAGGAGCAGGGTCAGGCGCCGCTCGATCTCCGCGCGGGCCAGCGCGCGGCCCTGCTCGTCCTTTTGCAGCTCCAGCACCGCGCGCACGTTGTTCTCCACGCTGAGCTTGCGAAAGATCGACGCCTCCTGCGGCAGGTAGGACAGGCCCAGGCGCGAGCGCCGGTGGATGGGCATGCGTGTGACGTCCTGGCCGTCGATGGAGATCGAGCCGCCGTCGCAGCGCACCAGGCCCACGATCATGTAGAACGACGTCGTCTTGCCCGCGCCGTTGGGGCCCAGCAGGCCCACGACCTCGCCCTTCTGCACCGACAGCGAAACGTCCTTGACCACCTGCCGCCCGCCATAGGACTTGCGCAGGTGCCGCGCCTGCAGGCGGCTGCCTTCAGCGGCGCCGCTGCCGCCGTGGGGGATGCTGCTCATTGCTGGCCACCGTTGCCACTGCCGCCAAGGGTGCCGCTGGGGCGCAGCGCCGGGGCCGGGCCCGGCGCGGGTGCGGGCGCCGCCCCTTCGGGCTGGCGCGGCGCGAGCACGGCGCGCACCCGGCCCTGCGAGCCGCCGCCCTGGCCCTGGCGGGGCGCGCCATCGACGGTGAAGACATCAGTGGTGTTGTCATAGACGATGAGCGCGCCGGTGATCTCGTCGCTCAGCGTCGCCTCGTGGTAGCGGCGCAGCTGCGCGCGCGTGACCAGCCGCACCCGGTCGGCGCGGCCGTCGTACTCGATGCGCTCGGCCTCGCCTTCGACGAACTCGGCGGGCGCGCCGGCCGGCGTGTCGCGCTTTTGCCGGAAGAAGGCGCGCTTGCCCGACTCGGCCGTCACCACGCCCGACTGGTGGCCCTCCGCGTCCTGGCGCACTTCCAGGCGCGCGCCACGCAGCACGATGCTGCCCTTGGTGACCACGACGCGGCCGGTGAAGACGCTGGTCTGCTGCAGTTCATCGTGGCGCAGGGCATCGGCCTCGATGTTCATGGGCTTGTCGCGGTCGGCACGCTCGGCCTGCGCGGGCAACGCCGCCAGCGCCAGCGCGCCGCCCAGGATGAGGAGGGGGTGGGAAAGCAGTCGGAAGGTCATGGGGCACGATTCTTGCAACGATTGTAGCCACGCCCCCGCGCGCGGCGCGCGCAAAAAAAAGCGCGCCGCAAGGCGCGCCTGGTTCACTGCGGAAGCACCGCGGGCAGCCTCAGCCGCCGCGCGCCTGCACCGCCAGGTACTCGACCACGCGCAGCACGTTGTCCATGTTGCCGGCCAGGGTGCCGTCGGTGTAGTAGCGCCCGGCCACGCCCATGGCGGGCACGCCCTCGACCTGGTAGGCGTTCTGCAGCTGGGTGGCACGGCGGATCTGGTTGGCGACCGTGAACGAGTTGTAGGTTTCCTTGAACTTCGCCAGGTCCACGCCCTGCTTGGCGATCCAGTCGAAGATCAGCTCGTCCTTGTTGAGCGGCAGGCGCTCGGTGTGCACGGCGCGAAACACCCGGCCGTGCAGCTCGGGCAGCTTGCCCATGCCTTCCAGCGCGTAGTAGAGCTTTTGCTGCGGCACAAAGCTGGAGTTGAAGGCCACGGGCACGCGGCGGATGGACAGGTTCTTGGGCGCGGCCTTCATCCAGGCGTCGAACGTGGGCTCGAACGTGTGGCAGTGCGGGCAGCTGTACCAGAAGAACTCGATCACCTCGACCTGGCCGGTGGGAGCGTCGGTGGGCGCGGGCTTGGACAGGCGCACGTAGTCCTTGCCCTCCTTGAACTGGCGCGGCGACTGCGCCAGCGCCGGCGTGGCCAGGGGCAGGCCCAGGGCGGAGAGGGCAAGCACCGAGGCGGTGGTCGCGGAGAACTCGCGTCGATTCATGAAATGGTCACTCCCGTGGCTAAAAAGTCTGCCGATAGAGCGCCTTGCGGCGCGAAAGTTCTGCCCTGCATTCAGCGCGGCACGCGCACCAGGGCCGAGTCCACGCCGGCGCCGTCGAGCTTCTCCTTGAGCGAATCGGCATCGTCGCGCTTGCCGAACGGGCCCACGCGCACGCGAAACACCGTGCGCCCGCCCTGCTCGCGCTCGCTCACACGCGCCTCCCAGCCCAGCATGGCGAGCTTGGCGCGCTGGGCGTCGGCGTCCTGCTGGGTGCGAAAGGCGCCGGCCTGCACGAAGTAGTCGAACGAACCACCCGCGGCAGCGGGTGCGGCAGGGGTGGCCGCGGGCGTGGCCGGGCTGGCATGGGCGCGCGCACGCGCCAGGTCGCCCAGCGGGTCGCCCGCCTGCCCAGCCTGGCCGGCGCCGCGCGCGGCCGCGGCGGCGCGGGC